>CALNAL010000221.1 GCA_937874445.1 uncultured Acetobacteraceae bacterium
GCCAGGTGTCGGGGATGGGGATGGCGTCGGGGATGGGGATGGCAGACCGCGCGGTCCGGTTCGGCGCTCCCCTGGCCGGGGGCAACGTGGTTTTGGGCAAAAAGTTCCATTGACCGGTAATCCGTCTTGACCAATGGAACGAATCGGGTGATGTTTGCCTCAACGGAAGGTAGAACCATGCCGCCTGATGAAAAAGAGCCGGGTCTGCAGAGTGTGCAGCGTGCAACGGCTGTCCTGGAAGTGATCGCCCGGTATGCCGAGGAGGGATGCCGGCTGGCCGATGTCATCCGGGAGACGGAGCTTGGCAAGGCCACGGCGCACCGTTTCCTGCGAGCCCTGGAAGCCCTCGGCCTGGTCGAGGCCGACGAGGCCAGCGGGCGCTATTTCATCGGCATGCGTCTGGTTGCTTTGGGGACGGCGGCGGGAAATCGCTTCGGTCTGATTCGGCGTGCCCGGCCGAGCCTGCGCCGCCTGGCCGAGGTGACGGCCGATACCGTCTATCTTTCCTTCCGCGCCGGGAACCATGCCGTCTGCATCGCCCGGGAGGAAGGGGCCTTTCCGATCAAGACCCTCACGCTTGGGGTCGGCAGCCGGCGTCCGCTTGGCATCGGTGCCGCCGCGCTCGCCATGCTGGCCTATCTTCCCGATGCCGAGATCGACCGCCTGCTCGGTGTCAACGAGGGCGAGATCCGCGAGTTCGGGATGGACCGCGCCACGATGTGGGAAATGGTCGAGGCCAGCCGCCGCTGTGGCTATGCGCTGAACAACGGCCGCTTCGTCCAGGGGATGTCGGCGGTGGCCCTGCCGATTACCAACGGCGACGGTCATCACCTCGCGTCCATCGCCGTCGCCGCCATTGACAGCCGCATGACGAGCGAGCGGCGCGAGACCATCGTCCATTGGATCGGCGAGGAGGTGGCCAAGATCGAGGCCGCGCTCGCCCCCATCTGCCAGCCCCGCACCAGAGGTTCTGCGACGGAAGAGGAGCGGTCCGGGAAGCCGGGAAGGCTGCCCGCAAGAGCGCGCCAGAGCGGGACCGGCTGAGGCCGGGCTTCGTTCGCCGGATCCGGATTCACTTTCGTCTTCTGCAACGTCTTCTGCCGGAGCGCCACGACATGGTCGCGGCGTCATGGGGGGACTCTTGTCGAAATATTCCGTTGGAAAAAATCAAGGAGGCTACGTCCATGATGAAGAATGCCCTGTTCGGAGGGGTCAATACGGCAGCTGCGACCGCATTCCATCCGGATCTTTCCGTCGACATCGATGCAACGGCGGCCCATTGCAAGTGGTTGCTGGCGAACGGCAGCAACAATCTTGCCGTTCTCGGAACGACCGGCGAGACGAACTCGCTCGGGATGGAGGAACGCAAGAAACTCCTGGAAGGGCTCGTCGCCGACGGCGTGCCGGTTTCGGCGCTGCTGCCCGGAACAAGTGCCCCCAATGTTCCCGATGCGATTGCACTCACGCGACATGCCGAGCGGATCGGCTGCCGCGGCGCGCTATTGCTCCCGCCGTTCTACTACAAGAACCCCTCGGAGGACGGCCTTTATGCCTTCTACGACGAGGTCATCCAGGGGGTCGGTGGCGACATCAAGATCTATTTTTATCATTTCCCGGCTCAGTCGGCGGTGCCGATCACCGTCAGCCTAATCGCCCGCCTGCTGAAGAAATATCCAGAGAAAATCAAGGGAATCAAGGACAGCACCGGAGTCCTTGAAAACACCAAGGATTATATCCGGAATTTCTCTGCCGACGGATTCGAGGTCTACACCGGCGCCGATGCCGGCCTGCAGGAGATCCTCAACGCCGGAGGGGCGGGATGCATTACCGCGACCTCCAATATCGTCTGCCCCCTGGCGGCGAAAATCTACGCCGCACCGGACTCCGCCGCCGCGACGGAAACGCAGGCGCTGGTGGCGCGGATTCGCAAGGCCGTGGCCATGGCGGCTACGATTCCGGCAGTCAAGACCTTGATGGCGCACCTCAGTGGCAATGCCGGCTGGGAAAATGTGCGTCCGCCTCACACGAAGCTCCCTTCCGAAACGTCGAAGGCCCTGATTGCCGCTTTTGAAGCCTGCAACGCCCCCCGACTGAAGCTCGCCTGATTTCCACGGATAACCGCGCCCGCTAGAGCGGATCGTCACCCGGTGGAATTGTCGGTTCACGATCCGCTCCGGGCGGACGCGGTCCAGGGAGCCTCCAAGAGGCCGATTGGGTCTACAAAAAAGGAAAAACAATGAACCCCGATGCTGGAGCGCAGCGATCGGCTGTGCTCGATCGTGCCATTTCTCATGCGAAATGGCGCCTCGTTCCCTTCTTCATACTGCTCTACACGCTCGCACATCTTGACCGTTCCAACGTCGGATTTGCCAAGCAGGCATTGCAGGCAGCCACCGGTCTCTCGGACGCCGCCTACGCGTTTGGTGCCGGTGCGTTCTTCCTGACCTACGCCGTCTCGGAGGTTCCGAGCAATCTTATCATGCACCGTGTCGGGGCCAAGCTCTGGATGACCCGCATCATGGTGACCTGGGGGCTTGTCGCTGCCTGCATGATGTTCGCCGCCTCCGACTGGAGCTTCTGCGCCGTTCGCATGCTGCTCGGCTTTGCCGAGGGGGGATTCTTCCCGGGTGTCATTCTCTATTTCACCTACTGGTTCCCGGCAAAGGCGCGAGGTCAGATCATCGGAACCTTCTTCTTCGGTTCGCCGATCGCCTTGATGATCGGGGGGCCTCTCGCCGGCCTGCTCTTCCAGCTTGATGGTGTTGCCGGGCTGGCCGGATGGCAGTGGCTCTATATTGTCGAGGGCCTGGGAACCGCCTGCGTCGGCATCTGGACCTTCTTCTTCCTCACCGACCGCCCAGAGAAGGCGTCGTGGTTGCCGCAAGAAGAGCGGGATGCCCTGACGCAGGCCGTCCTGGCCGAGGAGGAGCACAAGAAGGTCGTCGGCAAGGTGCAGTTCGGTGCTGCGCTGCGCGACATCCGGCTGTGGCACTTCGTGGTGATCCTGTTCTTCATCACGTGCAATACCTATGCTGTTGCCTTCTATCTTCCCTCTGTCGTCTCCGGGCTATTGCACGTCAAAGTCGGCCTGCTCGTGGGCCTGGTGACGGCAATTCCCTACTGCTGCTCGATCTTCGCGGCGGCGTTCTGGCCACACCTCGCCGTGCGGACCAACCACCGTCAGCTCTTCGCCTTTATCTCGCTCGGGGCCGTGGCTGCGGGTCTGGTGGTCGCCATGAACGTCTCGCCTGTGCTCGCCATCATCGCGTTCTGCTTCGTGACGGCCGGCATTACCTCGTCGCAGCCTATCTTCTGGACATTCCCCTCGGAATATCTGGGCGGGACGGCCGCCGCGGGCGGCATCGGATTGATCAACGCCGCGGGAAATCTCGGTGGATTCTTCGGGCCGAACATCAAGGCCTTCTGCGACAGCGCGTTCCAGTCTCATTCGGCCGGGCTCTATGCCATCGCCGTGGGAGCCCTTGCCGCGGCTCTGCTGATCGGACTGTTGCGGCGTCCAGCTGCGTCAACCGTCCCGGCCGAACCCGGCGCTGACTAGCGGACTTCCCGATCCCTCTTCCCGGAACCAAAGGACATTCCTCCATGTTTCATCTCGTCATGTTTCGCCCCCTGCCTCCGGAGGTCCAGCCTCAGCTCGACGCACGCAAGGACGTGCGGGTGACCTACCTCAACGACATCTATCGCGCGCCTCCGGCCAATGAGAAGCTGGCAGCTGCCATCGCCGACGCGGACGGGGTGATGATCCGCCTCGAACGCATTGATGAGGCGCTTCTGCAGAAGGCTCCCAAGCTCAAGGTCGTCAGCCGCTACGGCGTCGGTTATGACCTGATCGACGTCGAGGCCTGCACCCGCCACGGGGTGTATGTCGGTGTCCTCAATGGCACCAACGACGTTTCGGTTGCCGAACACACGATGATGCTGATGCTCTCCGTGGCCCGCCGTATCATCGAGCTCGATGCCTCTGTCAGGGCCGGGAACTGGATTCCCAATACCGGGCGCCAGTCGCACGAGCTTGTCGGCAAGCGTGTCCTGCTGCTGGGATTTTCGCGCATCGGTTCTCGCGTGGCACGCCTCTGCCGGGCCTTCGGGATGGATGTCTACGTCAGTGATCCCGCCTACTCGGAACTGACCATCGCGGCCGAGGGATTCAAGCCGGTGACAGACGTGATGGAGGCCCTGCCTGCGATGGACATCGTCTCCCTGCACTGCCCATTGCTGCCCTCGACCCGCAAGATGGTGGATGCCCGGTTCCTGCAGCGCATGAAGAAGACGGCGTGGCTGATCAATACGGCGCGGGGCGCCATCGTCGATGAGGAGGCGCTTTTCCAGGCCCTCTCGAACGGAACTATCGAGGCCGCCGGTCTCGACGTTCTGGCCAAGGAGCCTGCGTCCAAGGAAAATCCGCTGTTCGGGCTTTCGAATATCGTTTTCACGCCGCACAGCGCCACCCATCCCGAGGAGTGCGACGTCCGCATGGCCGAGCGTGGACTGCGAAACATGCTGGACGTCATCGATGGTCGTCCCGATCCGCGTTTCATCGTGAATCCGGAACTCATCTATCGCCGCTAGCCGGGCGGATGCCGGAAGGGACCATGGGAGAGAGCTTTTCCATGGTCCCCAGCTGCAAAGTCGGCTTCGGTCTCGACGAGGCCGGCCGCTGAGGGCAGATGAGCAATGAGGAAGGTTTTGAAATGCAGAAGATAGGTTTTGTTGGTCTGGGCATCATGGGCCGCCCGATGGCGGGGAATCTGGTGGCCG
>CALNAL010000222.1 GCA_937874445.1 uncultured Acetobacteraceae bacterium
GCACGAGCGTCGCCACCGCCAGGCCCCGCGCGGCCAGCTCGAAATCCGGACCGTCGTGCCAGACCACCCGCCGCGGCGTGCCGCGCCGCCCCTTCAGCCCGAGCAGACGCGCCACCTGACGCGCCGATGCGGGAGGCATCTCCAGCTCCAGCGCCACCGGGGCCGGCGCCACAGAGTCCGGCGCGACCAGGTCCGGCGCCACAGAGTCCGGCGCGACCGGGTCCGGCGCCACGGAATCTGGCGGGAACGGCACGACCGAAGGCGGTTGCGGCCCGGTCGGGAGTGCCATGGCTCAGAGCGCCATTTCCGGGAGATCGCGCGGACAGAAGAAATGCGTCAGCACCCCGGCCCCGTCGCCCAGATCCTCCCACGGGCGGATCACCTCGAAGATCGCCGCGGCGCCGGAGGGATAGCTCTCCGAAAGGCGGCGGACCGGCTCGGAATCGGGGGCATCCGGGCCGACCAGGCGCAGGGCCAGGTCGTAGAGGCCGGGATTGTGGGCGATCACCAGCAGGGTGTGCTTGGCCTCGTCGGCGTCGCGCAGGACGTCGAGGATCTGCGCCGCCGGGGCCAGATAGAGCGTGTCCATCGGCGCCACCAGGGGCCGCCCCTGCCAGGGCAGCAGGCTCTCCATGGTTTGCAGCGCGCGGCGCGCCGAGGAGACCAGCACCACATCGGGCGCCACTCCCGCGCTCACCAGCGCCCCGCGCATCGCCCGCGCCGCCCGCTTGCCGCGCAGGTTCAATGGCCGCGCGTGGTCGGACAGCTTGGGGTCGTCCCATGACGACTTGGCATGGCGCATCAAGATCAACTGGCGCACGTCGTTTCTCCGCTCGGGGCTATCCTGCCACGCCGCTTCCCCTGCGGGCCAGGGTGGAAATCCGCCCCGGATGCAACCGTTTCCCCGCAATGGGGCTGGACGCGCCCCGCCGGGCGGTTCCATGAAGCGTTCCTCGGCCCGCGCCCGCGCCCGGGCCGGCATTTTCGGAGCGAGATGCTAATGAATGACCGCATCCTCGGCGTGCTCGGCGGCATGGGACCGCTCGCCAGCGCCCATTTCATGGTCCGGCTGACCGAGCTGACCCCCGCCGGATGCGACCAGGACCACATCCCCGCCATCCTGTGGTCCGACCCGCGGGTGCCCGACCGCACCGCCGCCCGGCTGGGCCATGGCCCCGACCCCCTGCCCTGGCTGCTGCGCGGCATCCGCGGGCTGAAGGCCGCCGGATGCGGGGCCATCGCCATCCCCTGCAACACCGCCCACGGCTGGTACGACGGCATGGCCGCCGAGGGCGTGCCGATCCTGCACATCGTCGAGGCCGCCGCCGACGCGGCCGCCAAGGTCTGCCCCGCCGGGGGGACCATCGGGCTGATGGGAACCGCCGCCACCCTCGCCATGCGCCTCTACCAGGACCGCCTGGAGGCCCGCGGCTGGAAGACCCTCGTGCCCGACGCGCGCGAAATGGCGGAAAAGGTCTCGCCGGGCATCGCCCTGGTGAAGGCCGGCCGGGTGGCCGAGGCCTACGCCCCGCTCGCCGAGGTGGCGTGCTCGCTGGCCGCCCGCGGCGCCGGGGCGGTGGTGCTGGGCTGCACCGAAATCCCGCTGGGCATCAAGGCCGGCCCCTGGGAAAAACTCGGCTTCCCCGTGATCGACACGATCGACGAACTGGCGCGTGTGGCCATCGCCTGGGCACGCGGGTAAGCCCGTCGGGAAGGAAGGGAAGGCTTCTTTTTCCTGAAGGAAAAAGAAGCAAAAAGGACTTTGTTCCTTTGACTCCGCGTGTGCTCCAGGCGCGGAGCCAAAGGAACAAAGCTTTCCTGGTTCTCCTTTCTCGAAAGGAGA
>CALNAL010000223.1 GCA_937874445.1 uncultured Acetobacteraceae bacterium
CGCCGACGTTCTCGGGGCCGGCCTCGAACTGCGGCTTGATGAGCGCGATGGCCCAGGCGCCGGGGCGGCAGAGGGCCTGCGGCGCCGGCAGCACCGTGGCCAGGCCGATGAAGGAGGCGTCGCACACCAGAACGTCGGCCTCCTCGCCCAGCATCTCGCGGGTGAGGTGGCGGGCGTTGGTGCGCTCGTGGACCACCACGCGCGGGTCGGTGCGCAGCTTCCAGGCGAGCTGGCCGTGGCCCACGTCGATGGCATGCACGCGCGCGGCGCCGTGGGCGAGCAGCACGTCGGTGAAGCCGCCGGTGGAGGCCCCGACGTCGAGGCAGACGCGGCCGGTGGGGTCGAAGCCGAAGAATTCCAGCCCGTGGGCGAGCTTCAGCCCGCCGCGCGACACCCAGGGGTGATCCTGCCCGCGCAGCTCCAGGGGGATGCCCTCGGGCAGGGGGGTGCCGGGCTTGTCGATGCGCTTCTCGCCGGAAAAGACCAGTCCGGCGAGAATGAGCGCCTGGGCGCGGGTGCGGGTCTCGACGAGTCCGCGATCCACCAGCAGCTGGTCGGCACGGCGTCTGGGGTTGGCCATCGGCCGCGCGGCTACTTCTTGCGCGTGACGACGTATTCCACCAGGGCGCGCAGCAGGCCGGCCTTGGCGCCGAAGCTCTCCAGCGTGGCGGCGGCCTGGTGGGCCAGGGCGGCGGCCTGTGCGCGGGCGCGCTCCACGCCGAGCACGGCGACCAGGGTGGCCTTGCCGGCGGCGGCGTCCTTGCCGGCGGTCTTGCCGATCTCGGCATCGGTGCCGGTGGCGTCGAGCAGGTCGTCGGCGATCTGGAAGGCGGCGCCGAGGTCGCGCCCGTAGGCGCCGAGCAGGGCGCGCTGGGAGGTCGGGGCGCGGCCGAGGATGGCGCCGGCCTCGGCGCTGAACTGGATGAGACGGCCGGTCTTGAGAGCGTTGAGGCGGGTGATCTGCTCGGCGGTGAGGGTCTTGCCCTCGCTCACCATGTCGATCTCCTGCCCGCCGACCATGCCGTGCGCGCCCGAGGCCAGGGCCAGGGCCAGCACCAGCTCGCAGCGGGCCTCGGAGTTGGAGTGGGTGTCGGGGGCGGCCAGCACCTCGAAGGCCTGGGTCTGCAGCGCGTCGCCGGCGAGGATGGCGGTCGCCTCGTCGAAGGCCTTGTGGCAGGAGGGCTTGCCGCGCCGGAGGTCGTCGTTGTCCATCGCCGGCAGGTCGTCGTGGATCAGCGAGTAGGCGTGCAGCATCTCCACGGCGGCGCCGACGCGGGCGGCGCAGCGGCGATCGACGCCGAACATGCTCGCTCCTTCCATCACCAGGAAGGCGCGCAACCGCTTGCCTCCGCCCAGGGCGGAGTAGCGCATGGCCTGGATCACGCGGGCCTCGGCGCCGTCGGCGGCGGGGAGGAGGTCATTCAGCGCGGCCTCGACATCGGTGGCGGCGCGCTTGAGGGCAGCGGCGAGGGTGGCATCCATGGGTGAAGATCCTGTCACTCGGTCGGGCGCAGCGAAACCGATCCGTCGGAGGCGGCCACGATGGCCTGCACGCGTGCCTCCGCCTCGGCCAGCTTGGCCTCGCAGTGGGCGCGCAGTTTGGCCCCGCGCTCGTAGGCGGCGATGGCGTCTTCCAGCTTCTGCTGGCCGCCTTCCAGGGCGCGGACGATCTTTTCCAGCTCGGCCAGGGCGTCCTCGAAGGAAAGCGAGGCCACCTCGGCATGGGAAGCGGTCGGATTCTGCCGGGAGCCGGACATGCTGGGGAAAACTCCTGATCGTCACGTGCGTTGAATGGCGTGCTGTAGCCCGATGCG
Organism: uncultured Acetobacteraceae bacterium; assembly: GCA_937874445.1. GTDB lineage: Bacteria > Pseudomonadota > Alphaproteobacteria > Acetobacterales > Acetobacteraceae > Rhodovastum. Next base: position 1,815 of record CALNAL010000223.1, read on the forward strand.
GCCGCGGCGCCAAGCCCCGCCCTGTGCCC
>CALNAL010000224.1 GCA_937874445.1 uncultured Acetobacteraceae bacterium
ACGAGATCTGCGCATGTCTCGTGGGCTCGGAGATGTGTATAAGAGACAGTGACCGCTCATGGACGGCATGCAGCGCCATCGCTGGGTTGCGCTCTGTAGCGGAACCGTTGCCGTGCCCCAAGATCTTGCCGGCGAAAAAGGCCGGAGAAAATGGGTCGAAGAAAATGGCCGGAAGATGGTCGTCTCCCGTCCCGCCGGGCTGACCGGGCCCGGATCATACCCCTCGGCCATCGCGGCCGGATGGCATCACACCCCCTCCAGCGGCAGGGCGGTCGTCTGTTTCGTCGCCTCGAGAACGACGTTCGACTGGGTTTCCCCGATGCCCTCGATGGCCGCGAGCCGGTCGCGGATGAAGGTCCGGAAGGCCTCGATGTCGGCCACGCGGACCTGGACGAGATAGTCGTAGTTTCCTGCCAGCAGATAGCAGCCGCTCACCTCGGGCATCCGGCCGATGGCGGTTTCGAAGGCATCGAAGGTCTTGGCGGATTGCGTGTCCAGGCGGACGTTGACGAACACCGTCAGCCCGACGCCGAGGCGCGCGGGGTTGAGAAGCGTGACGTAGCGGTCGATCAGGCCCTCCTCCTCCATGCGCTTGACCCGCCGTGCGCAGGGTGTCGCGGACAGTCCCACCCGCTCGGCCAGCTCCTGCGTCGTGATTTTCGCGTTTTCCTGCAGGGCCATCAGGATTTTTCGGTCGAATGCGTCGATTCCCGGCATGGTTCACCAAAAAATATTATTTTTATAGTGATATTCACCATTTTGTCTCCGATCAACCCCTGGAATCGCCCGGTTTCTCCTGAACGTCGCCGATAGCATGCGTCCCTGCTTTTTTCTTTCGGGTCGCCCATTCTTTCGGGTCGCCCATTCTTTCGGGGCGCCCAGGCGGCCGGCAGGAGGCCATCGATGGACACGTGCGGACCAGGGAATCACTTTCCCGCGGGCAGGGAAGCGGCCGGAGCCCCCGGTCTGAACGGGGCGGAAAGCCTGGTGCACACCCTTGCCGCCAGCGGGGTGGAGGTGTGCTTCGCCAACCCCGGCACCTCGGAGATGCACTTCGTCAGCGCGCTCGACCAGGTGGCGGAGCTGCGGCCCATCCTCAGCCTGTTCGAGGGGGTGGCGACCGGGGCTGCCGATGGCTATGCCCGCATGGCCGGCAAGCCCGCCGCGACGCTGCTGCACCTCGGCCCGGGGCTGGGCAACGGGCTCGCCAATCTCCACAACGCCCGCAAGGCCGGCTCGCCGGTGGTGAACGTCGTGGGCAACCACGCGACCGTCCACCAGCGCTTCGACGCCCCCCTGACCTCCGACGTCGAAGCCTTCGCCCGCACCGTGTCGCACTGGGTGGCGGCGCCGCGCGCCGCGCGCGACGTGGGGGCCCTGGCGGCCCGGGCCGTGCAGGCGGCACGTTCGGCCCCGGGGCAGATCGCCACCCTGATCCTGCCCGCCGATACTGCCTGGAACGCCGCGGAGCGTCCCTCTCCGGCGCTGGCGGTGGCCGGCCCGGCGCCGGTGGGGGAGGAAGCCGTCGCGCAGTCGGTAGCCGCGCTGCGCCGGGGCCATGCCGCCCTTCTGCTGCGCGGCGCGGCCCTGCGCGGACGGGGCCTGCGGGCCGCCGGGCGCATCGCCGCCGCCACCGGCGCGCGGCTCATCAGCGACACCTTCACCCCGCGCATCGAACGCGGCGCCGGCCGCGTGGTGGTCGAGCGGCTGCCCTACCGTCCGGAGCCGACGCTGGCGTTCCTCGGCGGGGTCGAGACGCTGATCCTGGTGGGCACCCAGGCGCCGGTGGCCTTTTTCGCCTATCCCGGCCTGCCCAGCGAGCTGACCCCGCCGGACTGCACCCCGCTGGTTCTGGCGCAGCCCCACGAGGACGCGACCTCCGCCCTCGAGGCGGTTGCCGAGGCCCTCGGCGCGAAGGGGGCGCCCGCGGTGGCGCCGTACCGGCCCGCCTCGGCACCGATGGACGAATCCCCCCTCACCTCCGAGGCGATCATGCGCATCGTGGGGCGTCTGCTGCCGGAGCAGACGATCGTCAGCGACGAGGTCCTGACCGGCGGCTTCCCCAACTACCCGCTGCTCGAAACCTCGGCCCCCTGCGACTACCTGCAACTGACCGGCGGCGCCATCGGCGACGGGATTCCCCTCGCCACCGGGGCCGCCGTGGCCTGCCCCGGGCGGCGGGTGGTCTCGCTGCAGGGGGACGGCAGCGCGATGTACACGTTGCAGGCGCTGTGGACCCAGGCGCGCGAGAAGCTCGACATCACCACCGTCATCTACGCCAACCGCTCCTATGCCGTGCTGCGCGAGGAGCTGGACAAGGTAGGCGCGCGGGAGGGGGCCAAGGCGTTTTCGGTGCTCGACCTGCACGACCCGTCGCTCGACTGGGTCCATCTCGCGCGGGGCATGGGGGTGGAGGCGGTCCGTGTCGAGACCTGCCGGAGCTTCGCCGACGCCTTCCGCACGGCGGTGGGGACGCGAGGGCCTTTCCTCATCGAGGCCCTCGTCTAGGGCAGATTCACGCGATTCGGCGATTCCTCAGGATCGTGATCCGCTCTCGCTGATGGCCGTCGGGGGTCCTCTTGCGCTCCCCCCGAAATGTCTTCACCATTCCGGGGGCGGGATATAGTGATTCGCCTCTCTGTTGTTCTGCGGGGCCGAGCGTGTCGCCGGAGCCCGGATGCCAGGAGGCTGTCATGGCCATCGATCTGAGCCGGATGATCACCGAGGGCCGCAATCCGGCCAGCGCGGAGATCGACACCCTTTCGACGCTGGAGATGCTGCGGGTCATCAACGCGGAGGACCAGCGGGTGGCGCCGGCGGTGGCCGGGACTTTGCCGGAGGTGGCGCGGCTGGTGGACCGGGTGGCCGAGGCGTTCGCGGCCGGGGGCAGGCTCGTCTATTGCGGGGCTGGAACCTCCGGGCGGCTCGGGATTCTCGATGCCAGCGAGTGCCCGCCCACCTACGGTTCCGACCCGGGCCAGGTGGTGGGGCTGATCGCGGGCGGAGAGCGGGCGATCTTCCGGGCGGTCGAGGGTGCGGAGGACGATCGCGCCCTCGGGGCGGAGGATCTGCGCGCGATCTCCTTCACGGCGCGCGATGTGCTGGTGGGAATCGCGGCGAGCGGACGCACTCCCTATGTGCTGGGCGCGATGGAATACGCCCGCGGCCTCGGGGCGACGGTGGCGGGCATCAGCTGCAACCCGGCAAGCCCGGTGGCCGCGGCGGCCGACATCGCCATCACCCCGGTGGTGGGGCCGGAGGTGGTGACGGGCTCCTCGCGGATGAAGGCGGGAACGGCCCAGAAGCTGGTGCTCAACATGATCACCACGGGGGCGATGATCCGCAGCGGAAAAGTCTACGGAAACCTGATGGTGGACGTGGAAGCGACCAATGCCAAGCTGGTGGAGCGGCAGAAGCGAATCGTGACCGAGGCGACGGGATGTCCTCGTGCGGATGCCGAGGCAGCGCTGGCGGCCAGCGGAGGGCACTGCAAGACGGCGATCGTGATGGTTCTGCTCGGCTGCGACGCGGTGGCGGCCCGGGCGCTGCTGGAGCAGCACCAGGGGTTCATCCGCCCGGCGATCGGTGCGGGCCGCTGAGGGTGCCCTCCAGGCGCAAATCTGTTTTTTGGAAAGAGAGCGATGGCTGACATCACCCAGGATAGTGTTGCCACGATCCTTGCCGCCGTGGGCGGGGCGGGCAATGTCGCGCAGTGCGGCAACTGCATGACGCGCCTGCGGCTGACCCTGCGCGACAACGCGCGCGTCGACCGCGAGGCGCTGCGGGCGGTGCCGGGCGTGATGGGCGTGGTGGACAGCGCCGATCAGCTCCAGGTGGTGCTCGGGCCGGGACGGGCGCAGGCGGCGGCGGACCTGATGCTGCCGATGCTGCAAGGCGCGGCCGAGACGATCACGGTTTCCGAGGCGGACGCGGCGGCGGCGCAGGACCTCAAGGACATCGCCGGGACGAACAAGCGCCAGCTGAAGGCCAAGCAGACCTCGGCGCTGCAGAAGTTCCTTGCCAAGTTCGCGACGATCTTCACTCCGCTGATCCCGGGGTTCATCGCGGCGGGGCTGCTGCTGGGGTTCGCCACCTTGGGCGAGCAGCTGTTCGTAGCGGGGGCGCCGCACCCCAACGCCACGCTGGTGGCGCTGCTCGGCTACATGAAGGTGTTCAGCAAGGGGCTGTTCACCTTCCTCAGCATCCTCATCGGCTACAACGCGCAGAAGGAGTTCGGCGGCTCCGGGGTGAACGGGGCGATTCTCGCCTCGCTGTTCGTGCTCGGCTACAACCCGAAGGCGACGGTGGGGTTCTACTCCGGCATTTCCACCTTCTTCGGCTACGCCATCGACCCGCGCGGCAACATCATCGGCGTGCTGATCGCGGCCATCGTCGGCGCGTGGGTGGAAAAGCGGGTGCGGCGGATGATCCCGGCCAATTTCGACATGATCCTCACTTCGGGGATCACGCTGCTGATCATGGGGGCGCTGACCTACATCGTCATCATGCCGATCGGCGGCTCCCTGTTCGCGGGGATGTCGTGGCTGTTCCTGCACCTCAACGGCAATCCGTTCGGGGCGGCGGTGCTGGCCGGGCTGTTCCTCATCGCGGTGATGTTCGGGGTGCACCAGGGGTTCGTGCCGGTCTATTTCGCGCTGATGGACGCGCAGGGCTTCAACTCGCTGTTCCCCATCCTGGCGATGGCCGGGGCGGGGCAGGTGGGGGCGGCGATCGCCCTGTTCGTGCGGGCGCGCAAGGGCTCGATGCTGCGCACCTACGTCAAGGGCGCGATCATCCCCGGGCTGCTCGGGGTGGGCGAGCCGCTGATCTACGGCGTGACCCTGCCGCGGCTGAAGCCGTTCATCACGGCCTGCCTCGGCGGCGCGGCCGGTGGCTTCTTCCTCGGGCTGCTGGCCTGGCTCGGGCTGCCGATGGGCATGAACACCGTGTTCGGCCCCTCCGGGCTGGTGGCGGTGCCGCTGATGACCTCGCACGACGGCATCTTCGTCGGCATGGCGATCTACACGGTGGGGCTGGTGGTGGCCTATGTCGCGGGGTTCGTGTTCACCTGGCTGTTCGGCAGCCGGGGCGTGGACCTCAGCTGAAG
>CALNAL010000225.1 GCA_937874445.1 uncultured Acetobacteraceae bacterium
CTCGGCGGCAACCAGAACCAGACCGCCTGATCGTCTTTTCTGGGTTCCCGCTCCAGGCCCGGCGCTTCGCGCCGGGCTTTTGCGTCTTCCCCGGGGCACAAGGCGAGGTTCGCCAGGGCGAGGGGCGTGCGGACAGGAGCCGCCGAATCGATCTGGCCCAGGAACGTTGGCCCCGTGCGGAAACGGCCCTATCGTGTCCCCCTCCGCGGGAAACCGCACAAGCCGGGCGATTCCACCCGGTCATTGCCGAATTTCCACGACGCGGTCCGCCGCGGCAGTCCGGCGAGGATGCTGGCGCTGCCGGAAAGAAAGGGGCCTGCTCGCCTTTGGTCCGGCAACCCCGGCCACGATCCTCGGCGCAGATTTGTACTCCAGGCGCTACGGGAGGGTCTTCGATGTTGCATGCCGATTCATGGACGCCTCTGGCGCCAAGGTAGACGGTATGTCCAGGGATCAGCCGTCCGAGCCGGGCGCGCGCGGAGACAGTCGGGCGTACCAGCCCCGGCGGCGGCTGTTCGGCAGCCCGACCGCGCTCTACGATCCGCGCAACAGTGCCCGCAACGCGCTCTATCCACCGCTCTTCGCGGAAATCGTCAATCGGTCCTGACGCCAGCCATGATTCTGGCGAGATGCGCGACGAAGACCCGCGTCTTGGCCGCAACCGCGCTCCGTCCCGCGGGCATGAGCGCATAGACGGAAGGCCCCGGCACGGAGGTCTCCGGCAGAACCCGGCGCACCTGCCCCGCTTGTAGAGCCGGCGCCGCCGTGGCGTCGAAGCATAGCGCAATCCCCAGGCCCGCCACGGCGGCGGCGATGAGGGCCGCGGAGTCTTCCAGCACCAGCCGCGGCGCCAGGGCCACGTCGCGGATCGTCTCCCCTTCGCGCAACGGCCAGGACTTGAGCCGCCCGCTTTCCGTCCGCAGCACAATGATGTCGTGGCCCGGCAGCTCGGCGAGGCTGGCGGGAACGCCCCGGCGCGCCAGATAGGCCGGCGCGGCGTAGAGGCCGAAGCGGAGGTCGCACAGCCTGCGCGCCACCAGGGCGCTGTCCTCCAGCGCGCCGACGCGCACCGCCACGTCCCACCCCTCGGCCAGCACGTCCACGAAGCGGTCGGTCAGGGCGATTTCCAGCGTGATGGCGGGATAGTGCTCCAGGAACGCTGCGAGCGACGGCAGGAGAGCCTGGCCGATCCCCGCCGGCAGGCTCACCCGCAGGGAGCCGCCCGGCGCGGCGAGGCGGTCCGAGGCCGCCTGCCCCGCCTCGCGCAGACGCGCAAGGGCGTCCCGCGCCGCCTCCAGATAGGCCGCGCCCTCCTCGGTGAGGCGGACGACGCGGGTCGAGCGGCGCAGCAGCGGCACGCCCAGCCGAGCCTCCAGGCGCTGCACCGCCTTGCCCACCCCGGACTTGCCGACGCCCAGGCGCCGGGCCGCCGCCGTGAAGCTGGCGCATTCGGCCACGGCAATGAAGGCCGCCACCTCCGCGGAGGAGGGCAGATCGGCGAGGATTGGGTCTGCCAAGGCGACAATGTTCCGCATGGAAGGCAGCTTATAGCCGGGTGCGCTTCGGTTAGGATACCGCGACAACGCGGAGGTCGGAGCATGGCAGTGGACGCAAACGGCAACGCCAGGCCGCTGGAAGGCCGGGTGGCGGTGGTGACGGGCGGCGGACGGGGGATCGGCGCGGCCATCGCCCGGGCCTACGCGGCGGCGGGCGCGCGGGTCTGCGTCGCCGCCCGCAGCCATCCGGAAATAGAGGCGGTAGCCGGCGAGATCGTCGCCGCGGGCGGGGAGGCCCTGGCGCTGTCGGTGGACGTGACCGATGCCGCCGCGGTCGCGCGGCTGTTCCACGCGGTCGCGGAGCGCTGGGGCGGGCTGGACCTGCTGGTGGCCAACGCCGGCACCGACACCCGGCGCGGTCGCGTGGAGGACTGCGACCCGGCCGACTGGCGGCGCATCCTCGACACCAACCTGACCGGGGTGTTCCTCTGCGCCCGCGCGGCGATCCCGCATCTGCGCGCCCGGGGGGGGCGGCAAGGTCCTCGTGCTGGGCTCCGGCCTGGGCCATTCCAGCCTGCACGGCAGCGCCGCCTATTCGTGCTCGAAGGCGGCGGCGTGGATGCTGGTGCGCATCCTGGCCGACGAGCTGCGCGGGGACGGAATCGCGGTCAACGAACTGATCCCCGGCCCGGTGCGCACCGCCATGACCGCGGATGCGCCGAACCAGCCCGGCTCGGTGCTGAATCTCGCGGAGGAATGGGTCAAGGCGCCGGAGGACGTGGGGCCGCTGGTGCTGTTCCTGGCCACCCAGCCCGCGCGGGGGCCGACGGGGCAGAGCTTCAGCCTGATGCGCCGGACGTTCTGAATAAAGAATGGGCTGAAAGGGAGTCGGGGCCATGGAACCCATCCGCGCCGGCGGCTGCCAATGCGGGGCGATCCGCTACGAGATCGCGGGCGCGCCGACCGTCGTCTACACGTGCCACTGCCGCGAATGCCAGCGGCAGTCGGGCAGCGCCTTCGCGATGGCGATGGTGGTGCCGCGCGATCGCTTCCGCATCACCCGGGGGACGCCGAAATCCTTCGCCCGGACGGCGGAGAGCGGGCGCCGGGTGGTCGGCTGGTTCTGCCCCGACTGCGGCACGCGGCTCTACCACACGCCGGGGGAGCTCGGGCAGAACTGCAACGTCAAGCCGGGCACGCTCGACGACACGTCCTGGCTGCGGCCGAGCGTGCACTGCTGGACGCGCAGCCGGCAGCCCTGGGTCGTCCTGGCGGCTGACGCAGCCACCTATGAGACGCAACCCGAGGACAGAAGCTGGCTGCTGCCACCGACGACAGAGCCTCCCGCTTGAATTTAAAATGCCGATTGAATTTAAAATGTTGGCCTGTGGTGGCGCCGTCCGGTCCCGCGCCGCCTCTCGCCCCGGGGAGAAGTCCCGCCCGCCGGGAGGACTCACCTCATTCGGCCGCCAGTTGCTGCGTCCGCAGGCGGAACTGCGACGGAGACTCCCCCGTCACCCGCTTGAAGGCGTTGGAGAAGGCCGCGTCGGAGGCAAATCCCGCTTCCCGCGCGATCTGCCCGACGGACAGCCCCCCGACGGCCAGCCGGCGCCGGGCCAGGCGCATCCGCCACTGCGCGAGATAGGCGAGCGGCCCCAGGCCGGCCAGCATCCTGAAGCGCGTGGCAAAGGCGGTGCGCGACATCGCGCTGGCTCGCGCCAGTTCCGGCAGATGCCAGCTCCGCCCCGGCTCGGCGTGCATCAGCCGCAGCGCCGGGGCCAGGCGCCGGTCGGCGAGCACCCGCAGCCAGCCGGGCTTCAGCGCCCCCCCGTCGCCCTGGCTTGCCAGATACGCCCGCAGGATCTGCAGAAAAATCAGCTGTGCCAGCGCCGTCGCGGCAAAGTCCGCGCCCTCCCGTGCGGTGCCGCATTCCTCGGCGAGCTGGCCGATCAGCATCTTCAGGCGCGGTGCCTCGGGGGACGTCCCGTCGATGCGGAGCACCTCGGGCAGGCTCTCTAGCAGCAGCGTGCCGCAACTGGCGGCCATGTCCACGTGCCCGCCGAGAAACAGCATCTCCGCGCCGGTGCCCACCGCGTGGATGCCCGAGGTCGCGCCCGCGAAGACCTCCTCGGCCGGGCGCGGGGCCAATGCGCGGTCGCTCGCCGCCACGAAGGCGCGGGGGGCGGCGAGCATCAGCACGTCCCCTTCCTCCATGCGGAATGGCGTTTCCCCCGCCATCGTCACCCAGCACCAGCCCCGCGCGATCACGAAGAACTTCAGCCGGTCCGGCGGCGGGAAGGCGACCGCCCACGCCCCGCCGGCGGTGAACCCTCCCGCGCAGACCGCCTGCGCCTCGACCAGCTCCAGCACGGCGGAAAACGGATCGTCGCTCACGGTTTGAACTCTCGCGCAAGAATACGGGACGATGGATCATTCATGGTCCAGGGATAGCATCCCATCTGCGAGGGGCCAACGGCATTGGAGTTTGCCTCTCATGACCACACCCCAGACCCCCATCGGTTCCGGCTTCGGCCCGGCCAGCACCGCCGCGCAGGTCATCGCCGGCATTGATCTTTCCGGCAAGACCGCGATCGTCACCGGCGGCTATTCCGGCCTCGGCCGCGAGAGCGTGCGCGCCTTTCTCGCGGCCGGCGCGCGGGTGATCGTGCCGGCGCGCGAAATCGCCCGCGCCCGCGACGCCCTGGCCGAACTCCCCGCCGCCGAAATCTGGCCGATGGACCTGCTCGACCCGGCCTCGATCGACGCCTTCGCCGCGCGCTTCCTGGCAGAAGGCAAGCCGTTGCATCTGCTGGTCAACAGCGCCGGCATCATGGCCCTGCCCGAGCTGACGCGGGACGCCCGCGGGCACGAGCTGCAATTCGCCACCAACCATCTCGGCCATTTCCAGCTTACCCTGCGCCTGTGGCCGGCGCTGAAGGCGGCCCACGGCGCGCGGGTGGTCGCGGTCTCCTCGCTCGGCCACCGCTTCTCGCCGGTGGTGTTCGACGACATCGACTTTGCCCGTCGCCCCTACACGCCCTTCGGCGCCTACGGCCAGTCGAAAACCGCGAACGCCCTCTTCGCGGTGGCGCTGGACAGGCGCGGGGCGGCGGACGGCGTGCGCGCCTTCGCGGTGCATCCCGGTGGCATCGTCGCGACCAATCTCGGCAAATACCTCGACGTCGCGATGCTGCGCGATCTCGGCGTCTTCGATGCCGAGGGCCGGCCGGTCATCGCCCCCGAGCGCGGATACAAGACCCCGGAGATGGGGGCGGCCACCCAGGTGTGGTGCGCCACCAGCCCGGCGCTCGCGGGCCAGGGCGGGGTCTATTGCGAGGATTGCGACATCTCGGTGCTGCTGTCTCCGCCCGAAGGCGAATACGTGCTGGGCGACACCCTGGGCGTGAGAGGCGTGTTCCCTCACGCGGTCGATGCCGCGGCGGCCGAACGGCTGTGGACCCTGAGCGAGGAGCTGACCGGCGCGCACCTGCCGGCCTAGGCAGTCCCCTGCCCGACTCTCGCCCCGCGTGCCCCGCGCGTTACTCCGCGGCTCCGCGCAATCCGGCGGCGGCGGCGAGGGGGCAGAGGGGGAG
>CALNAL010000226.1 GCA_937874445.1 uncultured Acetobacteraceae bacterium
TGGTGGGGGGAGGCGGGGAGAGGCCCGGTCGGCGGCCGGGTCGAGTGCCGGACGATCAGGTGCGGTGCAAAGACGAGCGTCCGGTGCGGCGTTCTGTCCCCTTCCGCGAGACCGAGCTGGGTGACGCAGGCGTTGGCCATTTCCTGCTCGGGCAGGGCGAGGGTGGTCAGGCCGTTGGCGAGATAGGGCAGGAGATCGCCGTCCCCGTAGCCGACCAGCGAGACGTCGTCGGGAATCGCCAGGCCGAGACGCAGCGCGCCGCCGACCGCCCCGGCGGTATAGCGCGTCCCGCCGAGGATGAGGCCGCTCGGCCGCCCGGCTCCCTGCATCAGGTCGAGGAAGGCCTTTTCCGCCTCTTCCGCCCGGGGCGGGCAGAGGCGCACCTGGCGCATGGCCTCCGGGCCGCGTCCCATGACCGAAAGGAAGCCCCCGAGGCGGTCATGCCCGGTCGAGATGGTCTGGGGGCTGCCGATGTAGCCGATGCGCCGGTGTCCGAGAGCGACGAGATGCCGGGTCGCCTCGGCGATTCCCTGCGCGTCGGCCACGGCGACGAAGGGGGCGGCGATCCGGGGATGCCGGCGCAGCAGCTGCACCACGTTCAGGCGGGCCAGCATGGCCAGCGTGGCGGGGGAGGGGCGCGCCGTGGGCACGAGCACGACGCCCTCGGCCTGCGCCTCCAGCAGGTTGAGGATCGCGGACTGCTCGCGGTCGGGATGGTCGTCGGTGGTGGCGAGCATCATCTGCCGCGAGCTGCGCGCCGCGGCATCGGCGATCGTCTTGGCGACCGTGGTGTAGTAGCGGTTCTCGATGTCGGGGATGACCAGGCCGACGATGCGGCTGTGGGCCGTCTTCAGGCTGCGGGCGGCGCTGTTGGGCACGTAGCCCTGGCGTGCGGCCAGCTCCTGGATCTGCCGGCGGGTTTCCGCGCTGACCGAGGCGTGGCCGTTGAGCGCGCGCGAAACCGTCGAGTGCGCCAGGCCGAGCATGAGCGCCAGCTGCTTGATGGTGACCGGTCCGTCCGCCATCGTCTCTCCCTTGGCTGCTTCGGAAACGGGGCCGGGCGGACCCGTCTGCTGGCGGGGGCCTGGCGCCGGGAAGGCCTGCCTTCTCCTTACGACGCCTTGCCTGCGCCGGGAATCCCCCGCGCCGGGGGGAACCGCGTTTCTGTCGAATTTTTTTACGCACACGTGTGCCATCGATGTATTGACGAAAAACACACGTGTGCATAAGCTCAAGATCGAGTTGTGGGGCGCCGCCTGCGCTCCCTCCAGGCATGCCGGAGCGGGAACCACCGGCCGGATGGATCGAAACAATCGCGCCAGGCAATGGCGCGGGAGGAGCGCAGCGTGGCCGCGAGTTTCCATGATTTGTCCGAGGACCGGGCGGCGCTCGTCGCGGCGCTTTCGCGGATGGGCCTGTGCGTCGCGGGAGAGGATGTCCGCATCCAGCCGCTGACGGGCGGCGTCTCCTCCAACGTGCTGCTGATCGCCGTGGGCGCGCGCCGTCTCTGCCTCAAGCAGGCGCTTCCCCAGCTCAAGGTGGCCAAGGAGTGGCTTGCCCCGATCGAGCGCGTCTTCGGCGAGATCGACTGGCTGCGCACCGCTGCCGCGATCGAGCCCACGCTGGTGCCCGCCGTGCTCGGCGTGGACCGCCCGAGCGGTTCCTTCGCCATGGCCTATCTCGCCCCGGCCAGCCATCCCAACTGGAAGGCGCGCCTGCTGGCCGGCGAGGTCGATCCCGGATTCGCTTCCGTCGTCGGGGCACGGCTCGGGCACATCCACAGCGCCACCGCCCATCAGCCGCAGCTCGCGCAGACCTTCGCGACCGACGACACGTTCCACGCGCTGCGCCTCGAACCCTATCTCGAGGAAATCGCCCGCGTGCACCCGGCGCAGGCCGCGGCAATCCATTCCGTCCTGCAAACGACACGGACGACCCGCCTGGCCCTCGTCCACGGGGATGTCTCGCCGAAGAACATCCTGGTCGGCCCGTCCGGCCCCGTGCTGCTCGACGCGGAATGCGCCTGGTGGGGCGATCCGGCCTTCGATCTCGCCTTCTGCCTCAACCATCTCCTGCTCAAGAGCGTGAAGCTGCCGGACCGCGCGGCGGCACTGCGGGAATCCTTCCAGCGTCTCGCGGGGAGCTACCTCGCGGCGGTGGACTGGGAGGCGCCCGTCGCGCTCGAGGGGCGGGCGGCGGCGCTGCTGGCCTGCCTGCTGCTGGCCCGGATCGATGGCAAGTCGCCGGTCGAATATCTCGATCGATTCCAGCGCGCCGCGGTGCGCGCGATCGCCGTGCGTCTCGTCGAGGAGCACCCGGCCCGTCTCGGCGTCATCGCCGCCGCCTTCAACAAGGAATGAGCCTGCATGAACAAGATTTCTGAGGTCGTTGCCCGCCGGGTGTGGGATTCACGCGGCTGGCCGACCGTCGAGGTGGAGGTGCGTCTCGCGGGCGGTCGTTCCGGGCGCGGCATCGCCCCCGCCGGTGCGTCGCGCGGACTGCACGAGGCGGTGGAACTGCGAGACGGCGGCCCGGCTCTTTCCGGCAAGGGGGTTTCGCGCGCCCTGGCCGCCGTGCGCGAAACGATCGCTCCGGCGCTGATCGGCCACGACGTCGCCGACCAGGAGGGGATCGACCGCCTGATGGTCGCGCTCGACGGCACGCCCAACCGCGCGCATCTGGGCGGCAACGCGCTGGCGGCCACCTCGATGGCGACGCTCTTCGCCGCCGCCGCCGATGCCGGGCTGCCGTTGTGGAAGTATCTCGCCGGCGGGAAGGCGGTCGATCTTCCCCTGCCGCAGATCCAGATCTTCGGCGGCGGGGCCCACGCCGGCCGGCGCATCGACATCCAGGACCTGATGGTGATCGCGGTCGGCGCGAAGAGTTTCGACCGGGCGCTCGAAATGACCTGCGATGTCTACCACGCGGCGGGTGCCCTCATGGCCGAACGCGGTCAGCTGCAGGGCATCGCCGACGAGGGCGGATGGTGGCCGGCCTTCGCCAGCAACGAGGAGGCGCTCGATACGCTGGTCAAGGCCATCGAGCGGGCCGGCTTCGTGCCCGGCGAGGACGTTGCCATCGCCCTCGACATCGCCGCGTCGGAATTCGGCGAGAACGGCCGCTACCGCCTGGCTCTCGAAGGCCGCGAGCTCGATTCCGACGCCATGTCGCAGATGCTCGCGGGCTGGATCGATCGCTACCCGATCGTATCGATCGAGGACCCCCTCGCCGAGGATGACGCCAAGGGGCTCGCCGCCTTCACGCGGGCGGTTGGCGCGCGCGTGCAGATCGTCGGCGACGACTTCCTCGTCACCAATGCCGCGCGCGTCGAGGCGGCCGTCGAGGCGAAGGCCTGCAATGCCGTCCTCCTCAAGCCCAACCAGGCCGGCACCGTCACCGAGCTGCGCGCCGCGCTGCGGGCGGCCCAGGCGGCCGGCTGGGGCAGCATCGTCTCGGCGCGCTCCGGGGAGACCGAGGATGTCGCCATCGTCCATCTCGCAACCGGATTGAATGCCGGCCAGCTCAAGGTCGGCTCCTTCGCCCGTTCCGAGCGGATGGCGAAATGGAACGAGGCGGTGCGCATCGCGGAGACGGGGCTTCCTTTCCGGGGAAAGGCGGCGCTCGCGCATTGAGGCGCTGATCGGCCTGTGACCGATCGCCCGCGGAAGAGCCGAGAAGGTCCGGCGCGGCGACCTGGAATTCATGATTTGCTTCAACGAAGCAGGGAGAAACGTCAATGTCGAGTACCGCGGCAAGCGGAATGGATCAGGTCGGGACGCATCGCTTCTCGATGAAGCCCATCATCCAGGTGGGGGCGGGAAACGCCCTCGAGATCTACGACTTCATGGTCTACGGCTACTACGCCCGCTACATCGCACAGACGTATTTCCCCACCGAGGACCCCTACGTCTCGCTGATGCTCTCGCTGATGACGTTCGCCTTCGGCTTCCTGGCCCGTCCGGTGGGAGCGATCATTCTGGGCTCCTATACCGACCGCCACGGCCGGCGCGCCGGACTGCTGATGTCGCTCGGGCTGATGTCGCTCGGCATCATTTCGGTGGCGTGCACGCCCTCCTATGCCACCATCGGCATCGCGGCGCCGCTGATCGTGCTGCTGGGGCGCCTGCTGCAGGGCTTCTCGGCGGGAGCCGAACTCGGCGGCGTCGTCGTCTATCTCGCCGAGATCGCCCAGCCCAACCGGCGCGCCTTCTACACCTGCTTTCAGGTGTGCAGCCAGCAGTTCGCGGTGATGATCGCCTCCACCGCCGGCCTGCTGCTGCTCTACAACACCACGCCCGTCGAGATGTCCGCCTGGGGCTGGCGGCTGCCGATGCTGCTCGGCTGCGCGGTGATCCCGGTGCTGTTCTGGCTGCGCACCTCGCTCGCCGAGACGGATGTCTTCGCCCGCAAGAAGCGCACCCCCTCGATGAGCGAGATCTGCTCGGGCCTGGTGGGCGGCTGGCGGGTGATCCTGCGCTGCATGGGCATGTCGGCGATGGCGGTGGTCACTTCGCAGGCGATCACGTCCTACGCTCCGACTTTCATCAAGGCGCTGAAGCTCGGCGACTGGGTCGGCTTCGTGACCCTCTTCTTCGTCGGCGTGATGATCCTGGTCTCGCTGCCGGTCATGGCGACGATCGCCGACCGGGTGAACCGTCGCACCATGCTGGTCGTGGTCACCCTCACCGCGGTGCTGAGCGCCTACCCGCTGCTGGCGTGGCTGGCGGCCGATCCCTCGGTCTTCAAGTTCGTCGTCTTCGAGCTGTGGTTCTCCTTCATGTATGCGAGCTACAGCGCCGCGCAGGTGCCGACGATGGTGGAGACCGTGCCGGCCGAGAGTCGCACGGCCGGCTACTCCTTCGCCCAGGCCGTGGCGGCGGCGCTGCTCGGTGGCTTCACCCCTGCCATCGCGACATGGCTCAACCACACCTTCCAGTCGAATGCGATGGTGGGGCTGTGGCTGGCCATTGCCGCGGGCATCTCGCTGGTGTCGGTGCTGACCCTCGACGGGAAGTCCGTGCAGGAGGGACAGTCCTCTCCGCTGCACTGAGGCGTTGTCGCGCATGAATCGGGGCGGAACCGCGTTCTTTGGCCCGCCCCGGTTTTCCGGCCCGCATCGGCCCCGCCCGGTGCGGATCTTTCCAGATACCAAAAGGCCAGATCTGCCATGAAGATTGTCGTTCTCGACGGATACACCCTCAATCCCGGAGACCTCTCCTGGGAGGGGCTGGCCGCGCAGGGGGAATTCGCCGTCCATGACCGCACGGCCCCCGCCGATGTCGTCGCGCGGATCGGCGAGGCCGAGATCGTCTTCACCAACAAGACGGAGATCAGCCGCCGGGTCATCGCCGCCTGTCCGGCACTTCGTTTCATTGGCGTTCTGGCCACCGGCTACAACGTCGTCGATGTCGCCGCCGCTGCCGAGCGGGGCATCGTCGTCGCCAACATTCCCACCTACGGCACCGCCTCGGTGGCCCAGTTCGCGGCCGCGCTGATGCTCGAACTCTGCCATCATGTGGGTCCTCACGCGGAAAGCGTGCGGGCCGGGGAGTGGGGACGCAATCCCGACTGGTGCTACTGGCTTTCCCCGCTGGTCGAGCTGTCCGGCAAGACCCTCGGCATCGTCGGCTTCGGCCGGATCGGCCAGGCCTTCGCGCGGATCGGCCAGGCGTTCGGCATGCAGGTGCTGGCCTTCGACGCCTTCGAGAACAAGAGCCTGGAAAGTTCCAGCCTGCACTACTGCGGCCTCGAGGAGCTGCTGGCGCAGTCCGATATCGTCAGCCTGCATTGCCCGCTCTTCGAATCCAATCGCGGCATGATCGATGCGCGTGCCCTCAAGCGGATGAAGCCGACGGCCTTCCTCATCAACGCCTCGCGCGGTCCCCTGATCGTCGAGCAGGATCTTGCCGATGCGCTGAACGAGGGGCGGCTGGCCGGCGCGGCCTGCGACGTCCTTTCCAGCGAGCCCCCCGCACCCGACAATCCCCTGCTCCGGGCAAGGAACTGCCTCGTCACGCCGCACATGGCATGGGGAACGCGCGAGGCCCGCGCGCGGATGATGCACATCGCCGTCGGGAATCTCGCCGCCTTCCTCGCCGGCGCGCCGATCAACGTCGTGCAGTCCTGAAACATTCACTTTTCGTAACGGAAAACCTCATGACCGAGACTTCCGCCATCGTTGCCGCGGCCCGCCGCCTGCGCGAGGCCGCCGCGGCCGGCACGGCCTGCGCCCCGGTGCGCGACCTGATCGGGGCCGACGACATCGCCGCCGCCTATGCCGTGCAGCGCGAGAACGTCCGTCACGCCCTGGCCGCCGGCCGGCGGCGGATGGGCACCAAGGTGGCGCTCTCCGCCAAGGCGGTGCAGCAGCAGATGGGCGTGAACCAGCCCACCTACGGGTGCCTCTTCGCCGATGGCTGCCTCGCCGAGGGAGTCGAGGTGCCCTGGGCGGCGCTCTCGCAGCCCAGGCTCGAGACCGAGGTCGCGCTCGTTCTGGAGCGCCCCCTCGCGCATCTGCGCAATACCGTGGCCGACGCCCTGGCGGCGGTCGCCTACGCCGTGCCCGCCTTCGAGATCGTCGGCTCGCGCATCGCCGGCTGGGACACGAAGGTGGCAGATTTCGTCGCCGACAACTCGGCGGCCAGCCACATCGTGCTCGGAACCCGGCCGCGCCGGCTCGCGGATTTCGATATGTTGCGATGCCGGATGGAAACGCGCTGCGAGGGCAAGGTGGTTTCCTCCGGGACCGGAGCCGCCTGCGCGGGCAATCCGCTGGCCGCCCTGCTCTGGCTGGCGGACACGCTCGCCGCCGCCGGCCAGCCGCTCCAGCCCGGCGATCTGGTCATGACCGGTTCGCTCGGTCCAATGGCGGCCATCGTCCCCGGCGCGCATTTCGGCGCCGAGATCGAAGGTCTCGGCAAACTCGAGACGTCTTTTTCGCTTTCGTAACAAGAACCTCGCCCCCCCGCCGCCGTCGTGCGGGGCGGGCCCATCGTGGGAGTCAATCGATGCCAGCGCCTGTCAACACCTTCAAGCATGGCCTCGCGGAAGGCCGTCTGCAGATCGGCCTGTGGAGCCAGATCGGCAGTGCCAACGCGGTGGAGATGGTCGCCGGCGCCGGCTTCGACTTCATCGGCATCGACGGCGAGCACGGCCCGAGCGATCTCGTAACGATCCTCCACCAGCTCCAGGCCTGCGCCGCGGGCGGTGCGACCCATCCCATGGTGCGCATCCCCGAGGCCGATCCGGTCCTCGTCAAACGCTATCTCGACATCGGCGTGCAGACCCTGGTCTTTCCGCAGGTGGAAACCGCCGAGCAGGCGGCCGAAATCGTCTCCTGGACGCGCTATCCGCCGCAGGGCGTGCGCGGCTTCTGCGGGGCGCCGCGGGCCTCCGGCTACGGCCGCATCAAGGACTACGCGGCCACCGCCGCGACGGAGATCGCGATCGTCGTGCAGCCCGAAACGATGCGCGCGCTCGAGAACATCGAGCAGATCGCCGCCGTCCCGGGCATCGACGCCCTGTTCTTCGGCCCGGGCGATCTGTCGGCGGACATGGGCCATCTCGCGGGCGCCTCGCGTCCGGAGGTCATCGAGACTCTGCTGGCAGCCGGAGCCCGGGTGCGCCGGGCGGGCAAGTCGGCCGGCATCATCTGCACCGATGAGGCGACCACGCGCCGCTACATCGCGGCCGGCTTCGACATCGTGGCCGTCGGTTCCGACCAGGGGGTCCTGGTGTCCGGCTGCGCGCGCCTCGCGCGGCTCTATCGCTGAGGGGAGCAGGGTCATGCCGGTTCCTGGTTTTCGCGTCTTCCGGCGGATCGCCCGTCCGGATCCCGCCCTGGCGGCCCGCTGCGCCGGGCTTTCCGCCGCCGACATCGGTGACAATCTGCTGACCCACAAGACGATCGAGACCGCCCGGCCTGCACCGACGCGGTAGTCGCCTCGGCAGGGGGCAAGGGATAGGGAAGGAAGTCTTCTTTTCCTGAAGGAAAAGAAGCAAAAGGACTTTATTCTTTTGGCTCCGCGTCTGCCCCCGGCGCCCTGCCTCCCCCTCACCGCAATGCCGCGGGCCGGAAAAGTGACGCGTATTCCGACATCCAAGGGTAGGGTGGGCTTCAGCCCACCGCCTCGCTCCTCC
>CALNAL010000227.1 GCA_937874445.1 uncultured Acetobacteraceae bacterium
TTCCTGGCGGAAATGGGCGCAGAGGCGGACGAGATACAGCGCCGCCTCCGCTGTCGCCACCCGCGCCGTCGCCGCCCACGCCGTCGCCACCTGGGGGCCGCCGCCCGGGGCGCAGGCTCCGCTCACCGCACCCCCTCCACCGCCCGGGCCGCCGCGTCCAGCGCCGCCGCGATCGCGGCGACCTGCGCCTCCTCCAGGGGGCCGGCGGACAGGCGCAACCGCAGGGCCATCCTGAGATTCTCGACGGCGCGCACGATCTGCGGGGCCTGCGCCGCGCCGCCCCGCGCCGCCGCCGCCGCCATGCGCGCCCGCAGCGCCGCCAGGTTCTCGCGGTTGGCCTCCAGGAAGACCTGGCCCTCGGGGGTGATGGTGTGCAGTTTCTTGCCGCCCTCGGCGGGGGCCGTGGCGATATAGCCAAGCTCCTCCAGCAGGGTCAGCGTCGGATAGACCACGCCGGGACTGGGGGAGTAGGCGCCGCCCACCTCGTCCTCGATGGCCTTGATGATCTCGTAGCCGTGGCGGGGTTTCTCGGCGATCAGGCCGAGCACCACCACGCGCAGGTCGCCGTGGGCGAAGAAACGGCCGAGACCGCCCCTTCCTCCGCCGTGATGGCCGCCGAAATAGCCGCCGCCCCCGCCCTCGCCGCCGAGGGAGCCGCGACCCGGACCGCCGCCGAAAGTGTCCCAGCCGCCGCGATGGCCGCGGTGCCCGCAGCCGGGGGGAAAGAGAAAACCGTGCATCATGGGGAATCTCCGAGTGAGTTTCGATATATCTTTAGTTATATCGAAACTCACTCGGATCAAGAGCCCCGGAAGCAAAATCCGCCACCGCGGCACCCGTCAGCGTGGCATCCGCCACCGTGGCATCCGTCAGCGCGGCGTCGGGCGGGCGCCTGCCCGGCTACAGCAGCGATTTGGCGTGGTCGAGCACCATGTCGCAGATCTTGCCCTTGACCTGATCCTGCACGCCGGAGAGCGAGAAGGTGCCGCTGCCGGTCTGCAGCTGGCCGCGCTGGCCGGCCGTGTACTCCGGCGAGGCGTCGAGGCCGCCGCGCCCGGAAAGCCGGCTCAGCACCGAGCCCGCCGAGGCGTTGTTGAGGTATTTCCGCTTGATGCAGTAGCCGAGCATGCCGGTGGTGTTGGCCGCGCCCGCCGAGGCGACGTTGGGCATCCCCTGCCCCATCAACACCGCGGCGCCGCTCCCCAGCCCCTTGCTCAGGTCCTTGCCCAGGCTGGGCAAGGACTGGGCGCTTGCCCCCAGAGGAAGCAGCACCGCCAGAACCGCCAGCCAGACCATCGCACCATTCCGTCGCATCGGGGCCATCACCTTGACTAAAATTGACGAGGTTGGCCCTTGTAGCACGCCGGACGGGTCAGCGCAGCAGCGCGCCCCTGAGCCGCGCGAAGGCCAGGGTCCGGTGGGAGCCGAGTTGCTTTTCCGCCGGCGGCATCTCGCCGTAGGTGCGGGTGTCGCCATTGGGCACGAACATCGGGTCGTAGCCGAAGCCATGCGTGCCGCGCGGCGGCCACACCACCGTGCCGTCCACCCGTCCCTCGAAATGCTCCTCGTGCCCGTCGGGCCAGGCCAGGCAGAGCACGCAGGTGAACCAGGCCCGCCGGTCGGGGCTGCCGTCCATCTCGCGATGGACCCGCGCCATGGCGGCGACGAAATCACGCGGCTCGCCGGCCCAGCGCGCCGAATGCACCCCCGGCGCGCCCCGCAGGGCGGCCACCGAGAAGCCCGAGTCGTCGGCCAGCGCCGGCAGCTTCGCCGCCACCGCCGCGGCCCGCGCCTTGAGGGCCGCGTTGCCGGCAAAGCTCTCCGCCGTCTCCTCCGGCTCCGGCAGGCCGAGCTGGCCCGCCGAGACGCAGGTGATCGCCCAGGGCGCCAGCAGCTCGGCGATCTCGGCCAGCTTGCCGGCGTTGTGCGTCGCGATCAGCAGGTGCGAGCCGCGGGCCAGCAGACGCCTCATACCCGGCCCGCCTCGGCGCGCGCGAGTGCCGAGAGCTGCACCTCGAAGAGCTTGCGCGTGCCCAGCCGGGCCAGTTCCATCAGCCTCAGGAACTGCGCCTCGCTGAACGGGTTCTGTTCGGCCGTGCCTTGCACTTCCACGATCCCTCCGGCGGCGGTCAGCACGAAATTGGTGTCGGCCTCGGCATGGCTGTCCTCGATATAGTCGAGATCGAGCACCGCCTCGCCCTGGTAGAGCCCGCAGGAAACCGCCGCCACCTGCCCCGTCAACGGCGAGGCCTTCAGCACCTTCATTTTTACCAGATGGCGGAACGCCAGCGCCAGCGCCACCCACGCCCCGGTGATGGAGGCGCAGCGCGTGCCCCCGTCGGCGTTGAGCACGTCGCAGTCCAGTGTGATCGTCATCTCCCCCATCGCCTTGCGGTCGGTGACGGCGCGCAGCGAGCGGCCGATCAGGCGCTGGATCTCCTGGGTGCGGCCGGACTGCTTGCCCCGCGCCGCCTCGCGGTCGCCGCGGGTGTTGGTCGCGCGCGGCAGCATGCCGTACTCGGCGGTGATCCAGCCCAGCCCCTGGTTGCGCAGGAACGACGGCACCTTGGCCTCCACGCTCGCCGCGCACAGCACCTCGGTGCCGCCCATGCGGATCAGCACCGATCCCTCGGCGTGGTGGGCAAAGCCCGGTTCGATGGAGACGGGACGCAGGGCATCAAGGGAACGGCCGGAGGGGCGCATGAGCAGAAATCCTCGGAAACGACAGTATTCGGACGGGCGTATGCGCCGCACCGGAAGGGCGTGCAAGGGCGGCACCGCCGGGGGCGTCGTCCCGGCCCGGGATTCTCCGTGCGAAAAAGAAGATAAGGTAAGGCCTTCTTTTTCCTGAAGGAAAAAGAAGCAAAAAGGACTTTTCCCCATTTTGCTCCGCGTCTGACATAGGCGCGGAGCCCTTAACGGATAAAGCTTTCCTGGTTCTCCTTTCCCGAAAGGAGAACACCTTGCCTTGCTGGCCTTGCGGCCGCGCCCAACCCCCCCCGTCGGTTGACGCCTTGGCGGGATTTGCCCATCTCGAGGGTTAGCGTCATTGTTGCGCCATAGGTCTCAGCCAGGTGACAACGAACCCTTCCCCCCCTTCGTCCCCGCGTCCGCCCGCCGGACTCGACGCCCGCTCGGCCGCAGTGCTGCGCGAGATCGTCGAGCAGTACGTGCAGACCGGCGAGCCGGTGGGCAGCCGCACCCTCTCGCGCCGTCTGCCGCTGGCGCTGTCGCCGGCGACCATCCGCAACGTCATGGCCGAACTCACCGAGGCGGGGCTGCTGTTCGCGCCGCACACCTCGGCCGGGCGGCTGCCCACCGAGCAGGGGCTGCGGCTGTTCGTCGACGGCCTGTTGCAGTTCGGCGAGCTCGCCGAGGAGGACCGCACGGCCATCGCCGCCCGCCTCGCCGCCTCCGGCCGCTCGCTGGAGGAGACCCTGGCCGACGCCTCCACCCTGCTCTCCGGGCTTTCTTCCGCCGCCGGCCTGGTGCTCGCCCCCAAGAGCGAGGGGGCGCTCAAGCATATCGAGTTCGTGCCCCTCGGCTCGGGGCGCGCGCTGGTGATCCTGGTCAACGCCGACGGCCAGGTGGAAAACCGCGTGCTCGCCATTCCCCCCGGCGTGCCGCCCTCGGCGCTGCAGCAGGCCGGCAACTACCTCAACGCCCGCCTCGCCGGGCGGGGCCTGGCCGAGCTGCGCCGCTCCGTGGCCGAGGAGATGGCCGCCAACCGCACCGAACTCGACGCCCTGACCTCGCAGGTGGTGGAGGCGGGGCTGGCCACCTGGGCCGATGCCGGCACCGGCGAGCCGCGCGGGGGCAGCCTGATCGTGCGCGGCCAGGGGCACCTGCTGCGCGACGTGCACGCGCTGGAGAAGCTCACCGCCATCCAGGCCCTGTTCGACCGGCTGGAAAACCAGGAGACCATGCTCCGCCTGCTCGACCTCGCCGAGCACTCCGATGGCGTGCGCATCTTCATCGGCGCGGAAAGCGGGATGTTCGGGGCCGCCGGACTCTCGATGGTGGTCGCCCCGGCCCGCGGCCAGGGCGGGCGCATCGTCGGCGCGATCGGCGTGATCGGCCCCACCCGCATCAACTACGGACGCATCATCCCGGTGGTGGACTACACCGCGCGGGTGATCGGGCGGCTGCTCGGCTAGGGCGGATCACGCTCCGCGCGAACCGCCCCAACCGGGAGAAGCCTGCGGGGTGGGGGCGCTTAAGGCTTCACTCACCGATTGGGCTCAAGATGAGCGAACACCTGCTGGAGAGCGGTCGTGGAGCACGTGCCTCTCGATCCCGCGTCCCGGCGTCTGCTGGTGGTCGACGACGAGGCAGTGCAGCGTCTGCTGATCTCGCAAACCGCTGCGGCGCTGGGCATCACAACCGACGGGGCAGCCTCGCTGGACGAGGCCGTCGCCCTCGTGCATGCGGCCCGCTACGACGCGGTCGTGCTCGACCTCGGGCTGCGCGAGCACGACGGGGTGGAACTGCTGCGCCATCTGCGCCAGGCCGGCTCGGAAGCGACGGTGGTCTTCGTCTCCGCCTTCGACGAGCGGGTGCGCCAGGCGGCGGCGCGGCTGGCCGGGGCGCTGGGCATGCGGGTGGCCGGCACGCTCGGCAAGCCGCTCAATCTGCACCGGCTGACCCGGCTGCTGCGCGAGCTGCGCGGCGGGCGGACGACAAGGCCCGCGGCCAGCCCGCCGGCCATCGACCCGGCCCTGCTGGAGCGGGCCCTCGAAACCTCCGAACTCAGCTGCGTCTTCCAGCCCAAGGTGGCGCTGATCGGGCGGCGGATCACCAGCATGGAGGTGCTGAGCCGCTGGAAAAGCCCCACGCTCGGCCCCGTCGGGCCGGACCGCTTCATCCCCCTGGCCGAACGGATCGGGCTGATCGACCGCCTGACCTGGCACATCATGCGCATGGCGCTGGAACGCTTCCGTGCCTGGCATGCCGCGCAGCCCGACCTTTCCATCGCCGTCAATCTCTCGCCGGTGTCGCTGACCGACCTCAAGCTGCCCGAGCGAATCATCGAGATCCTCGCGGAGACGGCCGTGCCTCCCTCGGCGCTGATCCTGGAGGTGACCGAGGGCGCCGTGATGGGCGACTACGTCACCGCGGCGGACATCCTCACCCGCCTGCGCATCCGCGGCGTCCGTCTCTCCATCGACGACTTCGGCACCGGCAACTCGACCCTGCTCTCCCTGCTGCGCCTGCCGTTCTCCGAGCTGAAGATCGACCAGAGCTTCGTGCGCTGCTGCCAGGCCGACCCCGAGGCCCCCAAGATCATCCGCGGCGTGGTCTCGCTGGCCCGCGAGCTGGGGCTGCAGACGGTGGCCGAGGGGATCGAGGAGGAATCCGTCGCCGAGCTGGTGACCCGGCTGGGCTGCGAGGTCGGGCAGGGCTATCTGTTCGCCCCCCCGCTTCCCGCCGACGCCATGGGAAAGCTCCTGACGGAAGCCAGCCTGGCCGACCTCACGCCATGATCCGCTCCCTGAGCCGACGGGTCTGGCAGAAGGCACAGCACAGCCTGGGCAACGGGCGGCTCGGCTCGGCAACATGGATCGCCGTCATCGCGATCCTCGGCATCTGGATATCGACGGGGCTCTATCTCAACCAGCAGCGCAAGCAGGCCATCTCGACCGCCCAGGCCACGGGCGCCAATATCACCATCGCCTTCTCCGAGGCGCTGATGCGCACCGTGAGCGAGATCGACCGCACCCTGCAGTTCGTGCGCATGCTGCACGAGAATCTCGGCACCGAGACGGACCTCGCCTCCTGGTTCAATCGCGCCGACCCCGAAATCAGGATGGCGACGCAGATCAGCCTGGTCGGGCGCGACGGCGTGGTGCTGCTGAGCAACCTGCAGCCGATCACCGAACGCATCGACATCTCCGACCGGCCGCATTTCCGCTTCTTCGCCGACCACCCGCGCGACGTCCTGCACATCAGCCCGCCGGTGCAGGGACGGATCTCGCACAAGTGGACCCTGCAATTCGTGCGGATGCTCCGCACCCCCACCGGCGGCTTCAACGGCATCGCGGTGGTCTCGGTGACCCCCGAGCAGCTGGTGGGCTTTGCCGACCCCATCGACCTCGGGCCGAAAGGCGATTTCGCCGTGGTGGGATACGACGGCATGGTCCGCGCGCGGATCACCGAAGGGCATGACCAGGTCCTGTCCGGGACGGACACCCTGGCGCCGGCCATCCGCGAGGCCGCCGCGCCCGACACCGAACACGGCCCCGAACACGACAGGGCGGAGCGCGACCACGGGTCGTACTGGTGGACCAACCCGATCGACGGGGTGACCCGGCTGGAGAATTTCCGCCGCCTGCCGGACCTCGACCTGATCGTCACGGTGGGCGTCTCGCAGGACACCGTATTGGCCGGCTTCTACCACGCGGTGCCGCGCGTGCTGGCGGCGGCGCTGGCGGCCAGCCTGCTGCTGCTGCTGCTGGCCCTGGTGGGCACGCGCGCCCAGCGCCAAAGCCGGGCCGCCCGCACCGCGCTCGACCGCACGCTGGCCGCGATCAGCCAGGGCATCGCCATGACCACGCCGGAGGGCCGCGTGGCCGTGATCAACCGCCGTGCCCAGGAAATGCTGGGACTTTCCGACTCCGTCTCCGTCGGGCAGTCGCTGAGGGCGATCCTGCCGTGGGAGGGCCCCGCCCCCACCCCCGGACAGAACGAGCGCCTCGACAAGCGCGTCATCGGGGGACACCAGATCGTCGAGGTGCAGACCCACGTCCTGGAAGATTCCTCGGTGGTGCAGACCTTCACCGACGTGACCGCGTGGGAGCACGCCCAGCGGACCATGGAGGCGGCGCGCTCGGCCGCCATGACCGCCTCGCAGATCCGCACGCGCTTCCTGGCCACGATCAGCCACGAAATCCGCACCCCGCTGAACGGAATCCTCGGGATGGCCACCCTGCTCTGCGACGCCTCCCTGCCGGAGGAGGCGGCCGAGCAGGTGCGGACGATCCACGAATCCGGCCACCACCTGCTGGCATTGCTCAACGACGTGCTGGACTTCGCCAAGATCGACGCCGGCGCCATCGTGCTGGAGACGGCGCCCTTCTCGCCCCGCCTGGTGCTGGAACAGGTCGGCGCGCTGCTGACGGCCCAGGCCCGCGAGCGCAACCTCTCCTTCGTGCTGCTCCCCGCGCCCGATCTGCCGGATTCCGTGGCCGGAGACGCCCAGCGCCTGCGCCAGATCATGCTCAACCTGATCGGGAACGCCCTGAAGTTCACCCACCGCGGCGGGGTCACGGTGCGGCTGGGCGTTCGGGACTTGCCGGCGGGAGACACCGCGGAGGGCTGGATGCTGACCGGCGAGGTGATCGATACCGGCATCGGCATCGCCCCGGAATCCATGAGCCAGCTGTTCGAGGAATTCGTCCAGGCCGACGGCTCGATCGGCCGCGAGTTCGGTGGCAGCGGCCTCGGGCTGGTGATCAGCCGGCGGCTGGCGCGCGCGATGGGCGGAGAGGTCACGGCCGAAAGCGAGCTGGGGCAGGGCAGCACCTTCCGTTTCACGGCCCGCGTGGGACGGGTCACCGCACCGGCCGAGGCCCCGCCGATTCTGGCCGAAACCGGACGGTTGCGGGTGCTGGTGGCCGACGACAACGGAGTCAACCGCCTCATCTCCTCGCGCTATCTGGAACGCGCCGGGCATGTGGTGGAGACGGTCGAAGACGGCACGGCGGCCCTGGAGGCGGTGCAGCGGGGCGCGTACGACCTGATCCTGATGGACCTCATGATGCCAAGGATGGACGGGCTCGCGGCCACACGGGCGATCCGCGCGCTGGAAGGCTCCGTGGCCAGCGTGCCGATCATCGGGTTGACTGCTTCCTCGGCCAACGAGGATGCCGAGGCCTGCCGCATCGCCGGCATGGACGGCTTCGCCACCAAGCCCCTCGTGCCGGAACGGCTGCTCGCCGAGATCGCCCGGGTCATGGCCGAGGCGCGGCGGGACCGGGCCGCGTAACCGGGCGGCGTAGCGGCTGCGCATGTTCCTGCCGCAAGGCAGGCGCGCCCATCCCCGCAAGAGGCCCCCGCCTGTCTCTTATACACATCTGACGCTGCCGACGAAGGCTTAGGTGTAGATC
>CALNAL010000228.1 GCA_937874445.1 uncultured Acetobacteraceae bacterium
CTACACCTAAGCCTTCGTCGGCAGCGTCAGATGTGTATAAGAGACAGGCTGATGATCTTTCCCGTTCTCTATACTTTGGCCCTGAGCTTCACCAACTGGAACCTCACCTCGGGGATGCCCCTGACCTTCGCGGGGCTCACCAGCTATGCGCGGGTGCTTTCCGAGCCGCGCTTCCTCGAGGCCGTCTGGCGAACGATCGCCTTCACCTTCCTGGCCGTGGCCGTCGAGGCCGTGCTCGGCGTGGCCATCGCCATCATTCTCAACCGCACCTTCGCCGGCAAGGGGCTGGCGAAGCTGCTGCTGCTGCTGCCGCTGGTCGCAACCCCGGTCGCGGTGGGCATCGTCTTCAACCTGTTCTTCGACCCGACCATCGGCCTGGCCAATTTCGTCCTGAAAACCCTGGGCCTGCCGCAGGGGGAGTGGATCGCCAACGCGAACACGGTGCTGGCCTCGCTGGTCATCGTCGATGTCTGGCAATGGACGCCGATGATCACCCTGATCGTCCTGGCGGGCCTGGCCGGCCTTTCCGACGAGCCTTTCGAGGCGGCCCGGGTCGATGGCGCGAGCGACCTGCAGATCCTTACACTCGTAACCATTCCCATGGTCATGCCCGTCATCCTGACCGCGGTGATCCTGCGCCTGATCGATGCCCTCAAGACCTTCGACATCATCTTCGCCATGACCGGCGGCGGCCCCGGCTACGCCTCGGAAACGCTCAACATCCTGGGATACAAATACAGCTTCGAATATTTCCGCATGGGCCAGTCGTCCGTCATGCTGATCGTCCTCTTCCTCCTCGTCTTCCTTTGCAGCCTGGGAATCATGAAGCTGCGCGCATCGTCGGAGACCTAGGCATGAACAAGAAATTCGCCAAGAACGTCCTGTTCTACATGCTTGTCCTGGCGATCTCCTTCATCACGCTGTTCCCGTTCCTCTGGATGTTGTCCTCCTCCTTCAAGACGCAGGTGGATATCGTCTCCTGGCCGCCGAAGATCCTCTTCTCGCCGACATTGCAGAACTACCAGAAGGTGTTCGGCGAGCAGGATTTCCTGAAATACTTCTTCAACTCGACGGTCGTCGGCGTGTCCGCCGTCGGATTCTCGCTGGTTCTCGGGCTGCCGGCGGCCTACTCCATCTCGCGCTATGCCCAGAAGAAGCTGGCGGTGTTCATCCTCCTGGCCCGGCTGATGCCCGGCATCTCCTTCCTGATGCCGTGGTACATCATCTTTTCCCGCCTCAACCTGATGGACAGCTACGTCGCGCTGATCCTCAGCCACATCCTGATCGCCCTGCCGCTCGTCGTGTGGATCATGTCCACCTACTTCAGCAACATCCCGCGCGAGATGGAGGAATCGGCGATGGTGGACGGGGCCACGCGCCAGTACGCCTTCTGGGCGATCATCCTGCCCCTCTCGGCCCCCGGCATCATCACCGCGACCACGCTCTCCTTCATCTTCTCCTGGAACAACTTCATGTTCTCCCAGGTGCTCAGCATGGAGAAAACCAAGACCCTGCCCATCGCCATCTACAATTTCCTCTCCTACGCCGAGGTGGATTGGGGCGGCGTGATGGCGGCGGCGGTGGCGATCATGGCGCCCGCCATCGCACTGACGATGATTTTCCAGAAATACGTGGTCAAAGGACTGACCATCGGGGCAGTCAAGGGATAGACCCCGGAGAAATACGCCAAGTCCTGCCCCGGAGCCTCCTCAAATGGCCGTTCCGTGGCAGATCATCAAAAAACAAGGAAGGTGTTCTTCTTTCGGGAAAGAAGAACCAGGAAAGCTTTATTCCTTAAAGATCTGCGCCTGAGGCGGATGCGGGGGGCGAATGGACGAAAGTCCTTTGCCTTCCCGGATGGCGCACGCGGCGAGGCGGCCCGGAGCATGCCGGCCGTCACGAATATCCGCCAGGGTCTTGAGAGGGGTGGTGGGCGCACAAGGACTCGAACCTTGGGCCCGCTGATTAAGAGTCAGCTGCTCTACCAACTGAGCTATGCGCCCACCCGGCGACGGCGCCGGTGTGTCCGGTGACGTCGATGCGCGCCTAATAGCAAGCCCCCCCGCTCATGTGAAGCCTTTCCTTGTTGCTATGCCGCCAAGCGGCCTTGCACAAAGCGCAACCCCGTGCTTCCGTGCTTGCAGGCGTCGAGTCACGCGGCGCCCCCCCCACAAAATCGCAACCCGAACCCTTAGGAGGACCTGTGGCCTACGCGCTACAGCAACTCGTCAATGGCCTGACTCTGGGCATGATCTACGGCCTCATCGCCGTGGGCTACACCATGGTCTACGGCATCATTGGCATGATCAATTTCGCCCACGGTGACGTGTTCATGGTGGGCGCCTTCCTTTCGCTCATCGCCCTGACCGGACTCGGTGCCCTCGGCATTACCGCGATCCCGCTGGCGCTGGCGATCACCCTGATCCTCGCCGCCGCCATCACGGCTCTCTACGGCTGGACCATGGAGCGCGTGGCCTACCGCCCGCTCCGCGGCTCCTTCCGCCTGGCGCCGCTGATCTCGGCCATCGGCATGTCGATCGCGCTGGAAAACTATGTCCAGGTCGCCCAGGGAGCCCGGGTCAAGCCGATGGCGCCGATCATCACCGGCGACTTCTCGCTGCTGACCGACGGCCATTTCACGGCCCATCTCTCGGTGATGCAGATCGCCATCGTGCTGACCACCCTGCTGGTGCTGGT
Organism: uncultured Acetobacteraceae bacterium; assembly: GCA_937874445.1. Lineage (GTDB taxonomy): Bacteria > Pseudomonadota > Alphaproteobacteria > Acetobacterales > Acetobacteraceae > Rhodovastum. The sequence goes on from CALNAL010000228.1 coordinate 2,698, forward strand.
GCTGTTCACCTGGGTCGTCACCCGCACCCCGTTGGGGCGGGCCATGCGGGCCTGCGAGCAGGACCGCAAGATGGCCGGCCTGCTCGGCATCGACACCGACGCCACCATCAGCCTGACCTTCGTGATCGGCGCCGCTCTGGCCGCCGTGGCAGGCCTGATGTTCCTCCTCTACTACGGGGTGATCGACTTCTTCGTGGGCTTCATCATCGGCGTGAAGGCCTTCACCGCCGCCGTGCTGGGGGGCATCGGCTCGATGCCGGGCGCGGTGCTGGGGGGGCTCGCCATCGGCCTGATCGAGGTGTTCTGGTCGGCCTATTTCTCCGTCGCCTACAAGGATGTGGCCGCCTTCTCGATCCTGGTCATCGTGCTGATCTTCATGCCCTCCGGCCTGCTCGGCCGCGCAGACGTGGAGAAGGTCTGATCATGCGCTTCAATTTCCGCGCGGCCCTGAAGGACGCCGGCATCTCCGCCCTGGTTTCGATCGGCCTGTTCGGCGCCATGATCGGGCTGAAGACCGATCCCGGCCCGACCTCCCTGGTCCTCACCCCCCGCCCGTGGGCGGTGGTGATCGCGGCGGGCATCGTCTTCTTCGGCCGGCTGCTGATCCTCTTCTACAAGGCCTGGCGCCCCGCCGGAGCCCCCACGCCGCGGCGGCTGCGCGCGGCCTCCAACCAGATCGGGCATTACCTCACCCCGCTCCTGCTGGCCTTCGTCTTCACCCTGCCCTTCTATGCCGGGCGCTACTGGCTCGACCTCGGCATCCTGGTGCTGACCTACACCATGCTCGGCTGGGGGCTGAACATCGTGGTCGGCCTGGCCGGGCTTCTCGACCTCGGCTACGTCGCCTTCTACGCGGTCGGCGCCTACTCCTACGCGCTGATCGCCCAGACCTTCCACCTCGGCTTCTGGACCTGCCTGCCGCTCGCCGGCCTGTTCGCCGCCTGCTGGGGCATCATGCTCGGCTTCCCGGTGCTGCGCCTGCGCGGCGACTACCTGGCCATCGTCACCATGGCCTTCGGGGAGATCATCCGCGTGGTGCTGCTCAACTGGGTGTCGCTGACCAACGGCCCCAACGGCATCTCCGGCATTCCCCGCCCCACCCTGTTCGGCCTGACCTTCACCGCCGGCGGCGGGCCGGGCTCCTTCGCCGACTTCTTCGGCATCACGCCCAACATCAGCCAGCGCTTCATCTTCCTCTACTACGTCATTCTCGGCCTGGCGCTGCTGACCAACTGGGTGTCGCTGCGGCTGCGCCGTCTGCCGCTCGGGCGGGCCTGGGAGGCCCTGCGCGAGGACGAGGTCGCCTGCCGCGCCCTGGGCATCAACGTCACCATCACCAAGCTCACGGCCTTTGCCATCGGCGCCTGCTTCGGGGGCTTCGCGGGGGCCTTCTTCGCCACCCGCCAGGCCTTCATCAGCCCCGAGAGCTTCACCTTCATGGAGAGTTCGATCATCCTGGCGATCGTCGTCATGGGCGGCCTGGGCAGCCAGCTCGGCACCGCGCTCGCAGCCCTCATCATGATCGGCGGTTCGGAGATGTTCCGCGACCTGGCCGACTACCGCATGCTGATCTTCGGCCTCGCGCTGGTGATGATGATGATCCTGCGCCCCCGCGGCCTGGTGTCCGGCCGGGTTCCCTCGGTCTCGCTGGGCAAGAGGCACAAGATATCGGCCGAACTGCTGACGGAGGGACACGGCTGATGGCGTCCCCCCTGCTGCAGGTTTCCGGCCTGACCATGCGTTTCGGTGGGCTGGTGGCCATCGACGCGCTGGATTTCGAAGCCCGCTCCGGCGAAATCACCGCGGTGATCGGCCCCAACGGCGCCGGCAAGACCACCGTCTTCAACTGCATCACCGGTTTCTACAAACCCACCGAGGGGCAGCTGACCCTCTCGCCCCCCGGCGGGCGGGTGCTGTCGCTGGAGCGCATGGCCGGCCACCGCATCGCCCATTACGCGCGGGTGGCGCGCACCTTCCAGAACATCCGCCTGTTCGCCGGCATGACCGTGCTGGAGAACCTGCTGGTGGCACAGCACAACGCGCTGATGCCCTCGGTGGCGCGCGGCCTGCTCGCGGTGTTCGGCCTGGGCGGCTATCGCGGCCTCGAGCGCAAGGCCATCGCGCAGGCCAAATTCTGGCTCGATGCCGTGGAACTCACCGAGCGTGCCGACGATCCCGCCGGCTCGCTGCCCTACGGGGCGCAACGGCGGCTGGAAATCGCGCGCGCCATGTGCACCAACCCGGTCATGCTCTGCCTCGACGAGCCGGCGGCCGGCCTCAACCCCCGCGAATCCGACGAGCTTGCCACCCTGATGCGCCGCATCCGCGACGGCGGCCCCGGCCAGCCCTCCTGCTCGGTGCTGCTGATCGAGCACGACATGGGCGTGGTGATGAGCATTTCCGACCACATCGTGGTGCTCGACCACGGCCGCAAGATCAGCGACGGCACCCCCGCCGAGGTCAAGGCCGACCCCGCCGTGATCAAGGCCTATCTCGGCGAGGGCGACGAGGACGAAACGCCCGGCGGCGACGCTCCGGTGGAGGATGTGGCATGAGCGCGCTGCTGGCCCTGCGGGGCGTCACCGCCTACTACGGCGTCATCCAGGCGCTGAAGGGCGTCGATCTGGAGGTCCACGAGGGCGAGATCGTCACGCTGATCGGCGCCAACGGGGCGGGCAAGTCCACCCTGATGATGACCATCTGCGGCAACCCCCGCGCCCGCGAGGGCACGATCCGCTACGCCGGCCAGGAGATCACCCATCTGCCGACGCACCAGATCATGCGCCAGGGACTCGCCCAGGCCCCCGAGGGGCGGCGCATCTTTCCGCGCATGTCGGTCTACGAGAACCTCCTGATGGGGGCATACGGCCGCCCGACGGAGGAGGTGAACGCCTCCCTGGACGAGGTGTTCACGCTGTTCCCCCGCCTGGCCGAACGCCGCACCCAGCGCGGCGGCACGCTCTCGGGGGGCGAGCAGCAGATGCTGGCAATCGGCCGCGCCCTCATGGGTAAGCCCCGCCTGCTGCTGCTCGACGAACCCTCGCTGGGACTGGCCCCGCTGGTGGTGCGCCAGATCTTCGGTACCATCCGCGACCTCAACCGCACCAAGGGATTGACGGTGCTGCTGGTGGAACAGAACGCCTTCCAGGCCCTCAAACTGGCCCATCGCGGCTACGTGCTGGTCAACGGCGCCATCACCATGGCCGGCTCCGGCCAGGAACTGCT
>CALNAL010000229.1 GCA_937874445.1 uncultured Acetobacteraceae bacterium
GATCAATCGCATGGAACTCTACCGGACCATCGAGCGTGCGCTCGATGGTCCGGTAGAGTTCCATGCGATTGATCGGCTTGCTGACATAGGCGTTCATGCCGGCGGCGAGATAGCGCTCGCGGTCACCGGACATGGCATTGGCGGTCAGCGCGATGATCGGGGTCCGCCCCTTCTCGCCCGGCATCTTGCGGATCTCGCCGCTGGCGGTGGGGCCGTCCATCACCGGCATCATCACGTCCATCAGCACCAGGTCGTAGTCGTTTTTCTGCATCGCGCGCACTGCCTCGGCGCCATTGATGGCGAAGGTGACATGATGGTCGCCCGCCTTGAGGAAGGCGGCGATCACCATGCGGTTGATCTCGTCGTCCTCGGCCACCAGGATGTCGAGCGGCACCGGCGTGCCGTGCTGCTCCGGCAGCGAATCGTCGGCCTCTGTCGAGAGGGGCATGGTGGTGATGCTGGCCGGCAGATCGACCGTGAACTCGCTGCCCTTGCCGGGCATGCTGACCACCGAGATCTCGCCGCCCATCAGCCGGGCCAGCTCCTGCGAGATCACCAGCCCCAGCCCCGAACCGCCGTAGCGGCGGGTGGAGGAGGCGTCGGCCTGGGTGAAGCGGGTGAACAGCCGCTTGAGCGCCTCCGGGGAGATCCCGCAGCCCTGATCGCGCACCGCGAAGGTCAGGCGCACCTTCGTGGCATCCGCCAGGTCGGGCCGGCAGTCCAGGCGCACCACGATATTGCCGCGGTCGGAGAACTTCACTGCGTTGGACAGCAGGTTGGTGATGATCTGGCGCAACCGGGTGGGGTCGAGCAGCACCGGCGGCGCCTCGGCGCGGCGCTCGAAATCGATGAAGATCCCCTTGGTCTCGGCCACGCCGCGCATCACCCCGATCACATCCTCGACCAGCTCGTCCACCCAGCAGGGCAGCGGCTCGAGGGAGATCCGCCCCGCCTCGAGCTTGGAATAGTCCAGGATGTCGTTGAGCACCGTCAGCAGTGCGTTGGCGGACCGGATGACGGTGTCGCACACCTGCGTCTGCTCCGCGGTCAGCCCGGAGTGGCGCAGCACCTCGATCATTCCGGTCACGCCGTTCATGGGCGTGCGGATCTCGTGGCTCATGTTGGCGAGGAAGGCGGATTTGGCACGGTTGGCGGCCTCGGCGGCGGCCCGGGCCTCCTCCTGGGCGGCGGCCATGGCGCGCTGCTGGGAGACGTCGGCGCAGGTCAGCACGATGCCGCCGTCGCTCAGCGGCAGGTATTCGGTTTCCACCGCCCGTCCGTCGACACAGGTGCGCTCGTGCAGCGCGGTACCGGAGGCTCCGCTGCCGACCACCGGGCCGAGCCGGCGGCTGATGGCGGCAATCGAGGCGCCCCGCTGCCCCAACGCGGCCGGCAGCTCCAGCAGATCGCAGGCGCGGTCGTTGAGCACCTGCACATGGCCGAGGGAGTCGGCCATCACCACGCCCTGGCTCATGCGGTCGAGCGTGACGGCGAAGGCGCGCTGGGTGGCATCGAAATGGATGACCTGGCGGATGCGGAACACCCCGACGATCAGCAGCAGCAGGGTCAGCACCACCGCCTCGATCAGGGCGTCCCGCTCCAGGTTCACAGCTCCGGGGCCGTGCAGATTGGCCCGCTCGACGGCGTAGCCGATCCACACTGCCGCATGGAAGGCCAGGTTGATGGCCAGCTCATGCGTCTTGCGGAACGCCAGGCATTGGGACGAGGCAATCTTCATCGCGACACTCCAGGAAGCACGGAGCCAGGGGGGAAGATTCAGTCGGAGCGGGAAAGGGCAGGATCGAGAGGATTGCTGATCATCCGCTGCAGGGTCAGCCGGTCGGCGGCGATCTCGGCGCGCGTCACGGCCGTCTGGTCGCGCTTGACCCGCGCCGCGCGCTCGGCCTCGGCCACCGCAGCGTTCACCCGCCCCTGGAGATCGCGCGTGAACCCCCCGAGCTGGTCCTTGATGCGCGCTCCGGCGGCCCCGCCGTCCCCGCGCAGCTTGCGTTCGGCAATCAGCAGCATCGTCCCGCCGCCGACCTGCAGGGCGCGGTTGATCTGTGGTCCCAGCTGGTCCAGCACCGGCGCCTGGCCGATCGCCGGACGCAGCAGATCATGCAGCCAGCCGGCGATCTCGCCCAGCAGCGGATAACCGAGCATGCCCGCCTGGCCCTTCAGCTTGTGCAGCCGGCGCAGCAGGTCGGGGGCGTTCGCGTCGAAGCCGAGCGTGCCGGAGGCGATGCGCCCGGTGATCCCGGCCAGCTCGCCCAGCTGGCTGGGCAGCGAGGCCTCGTAGGCGGCCGCGAGATTCTGCAGGCTGTCCTCGGTCATCTGCGGCGGCGCCAGCCCGATGGCCGCGGCAACGTGGCGCGGCAGGCTGGCGGGGATGATCGGCTTGACCAGCCAGGCCGCCACCTTCAGCTCGCGCGCCCGGTAGGCATCGGCCTCGTCGGAGGAGGCGGTCAGCATGATGACCGGCATCTCCTCCCCTCGCGAGGTCGCCCGGAGCTTCTGCAGGAAGGTCAACCCATCCATCGGCTCCATCCGGCAGTCGCACAGCACGAGATCGACGTGCTGGGAGGCGATCATTTCGAGAGCGCGGGGACCATTGCTGCTCTGCAGCACGTTGCGGCATCCGGCCGCCCGCAACGCCGCCCCCACCACCGCGCGCATGGTGGGGTCATCGTCGAGCGTCAGGACGGTAATGCAGGCGAAGGTGGATTCGTATTCGCTCGCCACGGCCGACTCTCCATCGGGCCCTCCCGCCGGGCACTTCCATGCGGATCGCCCGTCAGGGGCCTGTCCAGAATGGCGTCCAGCCCTGAAGATTCACTTAAGCATGCACACGCTGGTAAGCGCGCCCGCGCCGGGGGGGGTTGGGCCCGTTCCCGGGCTGGTTCATAGTCGCCGGCTTTCAGGAGAAAATTTCTGCATGTCCGTCACGACCGACCCTCCCGCCGCTTCCGGCCCGGCCTCTTCCCCCGTCCCGCAGCACGCCGCCTTCTCGCTGTCGGTGCTGATCGCGCTCGGGTTCTGCCATCTGCTCAACGACATGCAGCAGTCGCTGCTGTCGGCGATCTACCCGATGCTGAAGGACAACTACGGCCTGAACTTCGCGCAGATCGGCGTCATCACCCTCACCTACCAGCTCACCGCCAGCCTGCTGCAGCCCTGCGTCGGCATCTACACCGACCGCCATCCCAAGCCCTATTCGCTGGCGGTCGGCATGGGCAGCACGCTGATCGGGCTGCTGGTCCTCTCGCGCGCCACCGGCTACCCGATGATCCTCGTGGGGGCCGCGCTGGTCGGAGCGGGATCGAGCGTGTTCCATCCCGAATCGGCCCGCATCGCCCACTTCGCCTCGGGCCAGCGCCCCGGCCTCGCGCAGGCGATCTTCCAGCTCGGCGGCAATGCCGGACAGGCGATCGGCCCGCTGCTGGCGGCCTTCATCGTCATGCCGGGCGGACAGAGAAGCCTGGGCTGGTTCTCGGTGGCGGCCCTGACGGCCATCGTGGTGCTGACCCAGATCGGCCGCTGGTTCCGCAGCCATGGCGGCACCCGCCGCGCGCCGCGCCGCACCGCCACCCGCGCCGCGGCTCCGGTCCACGCGCGGGGTCTGGTCGCCCGTGGCGTGGTCGTGCTGGGGCTGCTGATGTCCACCAAGACCCTCTACTCGGCGAGCCTCGGCACGTTCTTCATCTTCTATCTGATCCACCGCTTCGGGGTCTCGGTGGAGGCCTCGCAGGTCTATCTGTTCATCTATCTCGGCGCCTCGGCGCTGGGCGTGCTGGTGGGCGGCTCGCTCGGCGACCGCTTCGGGCGGCGCAACGTCATCTGGATCTCCATCCTCGGCCCGCTGCCCTTCGCGCTGATGCTGCCCCAGGCCGGGCTGGCCTGGACGGTGGTGCTGGCCATGATCGTCGGCTTCATCATGTCGTCGGCCAACGCGACGATCCTGGTGTTCGCACAGGAGCTGGTGCCCAACCGTGTCGGGATGGTGTCGGGGATCTTCTACGGCTTCACCTTCGGCCTGGGCGGGCTGGGCGCCGGTGCGCTGGGCAGCCTGGCCGATGCCACCTCGATCGAGTTCGTCTACCAGCTCTGCGCCTGGCTGCCGCTGCTGGGACTGTTCACCTGGTTCCTGCCCGACATTGAGCGCGAGCGCCTGCGGCAGAGGCACGCCCCCCGTCCCGGATGAACGCCGGGGCGGGACTGTCGGTCGCCGCCGGGCCGGACGATCCCGCCCGGTAGAACAACGGCCGGCTGGTTCCCCCGGGCACGCCCTGCGTGCTCCGGAGGCTCCAGCCGGCCGTTTTCTCGTTCAGCGGGCGTTCAGCGGCGCCACCAGCCGCGCTTGCGCTCGCTCGTCGGCAGCGGGGCCTCTCCGAGCACCACCGGCTTGATGGCAGGCCCGACCACGGGTTCGAGACGCGCCTCGTCCGCCTTCTCCCCAGCAACGGGCTCCCCGGCAACGGGCTCCGTGGCAACGGGCTCCGCGGGGGCAGCCGGCTCCGCGGGGGTGGGCTCGGGCGCCGTCGCCGCCGGCTCGGAGACGTCCGTCACCGGCAGCTGCTCCGGCTGGGAGGCCTCTGGTTCGGCCGGCACCGTCGCACCCGCATCGGTCGGCTCGACGGGCTGGACCTCGGTGGGCTGGACCTTGGTAGGCTGGGTTTTGACAGGCGCTGGCGCGGCCTCGGCGGGCGCAACATCCGGCACCGCCGGCACCCGCACGTGGGCCTGCTCCTGCTGGTCCATCAGATCGAAGATGTCGAAGGGCTGCCCGAACGGATCGGCCGGGGTGGGGCCATTCCAGATCGGCACCTCGACCACCTGGGTGGGAACGGGGGCCTCGACCTCGGCCTCCGCCTCGCCGCCGGCCGCGGGCTCGTCGCGCCGCCGCCGCCGGCCACCGCGCCGCCCGCGCCGCCGCCGTGGCTGATCCTCATCGCCGGAGACCGGCTCCTCTCCCGGGACGGCCGCATCGGGCCGGGCCGCGCCGGCCTCGGCCGCCGGCTCCGCGGCATCAGGCGCCTCGGCCGCCGGCGTCATCGGGACGGTCGGCTCCGGCACCACCGGGAAGGCGCCGGGCGGAATCGCCGGCTGCTCCCCGGCGATCGAGACGGCCTCCCTCTCGGAGACGGCCACGCCCGCCGCCTCGCCAGAATCGCTGCTGCCAGAATCGCTGCTGCCAGCATCATTGCTGTCACCGGCAGCGCCGTCGAGGGGCTCGCCGGAGGCCGACTCGGACGCCTCGCGCCCGCCACTGCGCCGCCGGCGACGCCGCCGGCGACGATGGCCGCCCTCCTCGCCGCCCTCGGACGGACGCGTCTCGGCGGTCGCGCTCTCGTCCGCCGTCACGGCGCCCGCCTCGGTGAGCGCCTCCTCCAGCGCATCCTCCAGCTCCGCCGAAACGCCGACCGGCTCGGCCACCGGCACCACCTTGGGCGCGTCGGGCGTCACCGGAGCCGGACGATCGGCCTCGGTCATCGCGCGCAGCCGCTCCAGGTGGATCTGCGGCGGCACCAGCGTTTCGTCGGTGACGAACTCCACATGCATCCCCGAACGGCGCTCGATCAGCGCCAGCTGCTCGCGCTTGTGGTTGAGGATGTAGAGGATCACCGAACTCGCCGCGGCGACCTGCACCAGGGAGGCGCGCCCCTTGGCGCCCTCGTCCTCGATGTCGCGCAGGATATGCAGCGCGCTGCTCTCGATGGTCCGCACCAGCCCGAGTCCCTGGCAGTGCGGGCAGACCACGAAGCTGGTCTCGGTCAGCGAGGGCCGCAGCCGCTGGCGGCTCATCTCCATCAGGCCGAAATGGCTGATGTGGCCGACCTGGATGCGCGCCCGGTCGCCGCGCAGCGCCTCCTTGAGGCGGCGCTCCACGGCGGCGTTGTTCTTCTTCGCCTCCATGTCGATGAAGTCGATGACGATCAGCCCGGCGAGGTCGCGCAGCCGCAGCTGACGGGCCACCTCCTCGGCGGCCTCCAGATTGGTGCGCAGCGCCGTCTCCTCGATGCCGCGCTCGCGGGTGGAGCGGCCGGAGTTGACGTCGATCGCCACCAGCGCCTCGGTCTGGTTGATCACCAGATACCCGCCCGACTTGAGCTGCGCGTTGGGCAGCAGCATGGCGTCGAGCTGGGCCTCGACCTGATAGCGGCCGAACAGCGACTGGCCGCTGTAGTCCTGCGGGCGCCACATCTGCACCTTGCGGGCGTGGGCGGGCATCAGCATGCGCATGAAGTCGTGCGCTGCCTTCCAGCCCTCCTCGCCGTCCACCACGATCTCGTCGATGTCGCGTGAATAGACGTCGCGGATGGCGCGCTTGATGAGGCTCGCCTCCTCGTAGATCAGCGCCGGCGCGACCGACTGCATGGTGTGGTCGCGGATGTCGTCCCACAGGCGCATGAGGTATTCGCAGTCGCGCTTGATCTCGCCCTTGGGACGGTTGGCCCCGGCGGTGCGCACGATCAGCCCCATGCCGCGGGGGATCTGCAGCTCGGTGGTGATCTCGCGCAGACGCTTGCGATCGGCGGCGGAGGTGATCTTGCGCGAGATGCCGCCGCCACGCGGCGAGTTGGGCATCAGCACGCAGAAGCGGCCGGCCAGCGAGATGTAAGTGGTGAGCGCCGCGCCCTTGGTGCCGCGCTCCTCCTTGACCACCTGCACCAGCAGGATCTGGCGGCGCTTGATGACTTCCTGGATGCGGTAGTTGCGCAGGAAGCGGGAGGTCCGGCGAGCGCGCACCTCCTCGGTGGTGTCGGCCTCGCCGTTGATGGTCTCGGGCGGGGCCGCCTCGGGCTCCGACTCCTCGTCGGCCACATCCTCGGCGTCGGCTTCCTCGCCCGCGGGCTCTCCGGAGGCGGAGGCCTCCTCGGACGAGACCGGCTCTGCGGCCTCGGTCTCGGGCACGGCTTCCGGCTCGGCGGCAACGGGTTCGGCGACAGCGGGTTCGGCGGCAGCGGCCTGCGGAGCCTCAGGCGCAGCCGGAGCCGGGTCCGCGGCGGGCGCATCGGCGACCGGCTCACCGTATTTCACGTCCTCGGGAATGCTCGCCGGCTGGGCCCGCGGCGGCTTACCCTCGCCGCCCTCGGGGCCTTCTTCCGCCACGGGGGCCTCGGGCGCGGCCGCCCGGACGGACGCCGCATCCTTCGCAAAGGGCAGCTCGGGTTCGTCCGGTGCCGGCACGGAGGGGGCCGCCTCGGATGCGACAGGCGCGGCCGGTTCCGGCGCGATGGGGGCAGATTCGGCGGGAGCCGGCTCGGACAGCAGCGGCTCGGGCGACACGGCCTCCGGAACGGCCTCCTCGGGAGCGACATCCCCAGGCGCCATCTCCTCGGGCGCTCCCTCCTCGGGTTGGGGCGGCGCCACCGGGGCGGAGGCCTTGCGG
>CALNAL010000230.1 GCA_937874445.1 uncultured Acetobacteraceae bacterium
CCTTCCTTCCCGGCGTGCCCGCCGGACAGAAAAACCCCGTGCCCTGCGAGGCAGGACACGGGGTTTTTTGTCGGCCCGGGTGGGGGAGGGTCAGACGTAGTATTCGGCGAGCGGCAGGAAGCCGTTGAAGCGCTGGCTCGCGTAGGTGGTGACATAGGCGCCGGTGGAGAGCACCGACACCAGCTCGCCGCTCTTGAGCGCGAGCGGCATGTGGTAGTTGCTCTTCTCGTAGAGGATGTCGGCGCCGTCGCAGGTCGGGCCGGCGAGGGCCACGGGGCCGGTCTCGGTGCCTTCGTGCTCGGTGACGAAGCGGTAGCGGATCGCCTCGCCCTCGGTCTCGGCCAGGCCGCCGAAACGGCCGATGTCGAGATACACCCAGCGCACCGGCTCGGCGGGGTCGCGGCGGCTGACCAGCACCACCTCGGCGCGCACCAGCCCGGCATCGGCGACCATGCTGCGGCCCGGCTCGATCACCATCTCGGGCAGCGCGTTGCCGAAGCCGCGCGTCATCGCCTCCATGATGGCTCCCGCGAAGGTGTCGATGGCGGGAACCTCGTCGCGGTAGCGCGCGGGGAAGCCGCCGCCGAGGTTGACCATGCGCAGGTTCACGCCCGCGTCGCGCAGGTCGGTGAACAGCATGGCGACCCGGGCGATCGCCGCCTCGTAGCTTCCGGTGTTGGTCTGCTGGCTGCCGACGTGGAAAGAGAGGCCGTAGGGGTCGAGCCCCAGCTCGCCGGCCCGCACCATCAGCGCCCGGGCCGCCTCGATCGTGGTGCCGAACTTGCGCGAGAGCGGCCATTCCGCCCCGGAGTTCTCCACCATCAGCCGGCAGTAGACGCGGCTGCCCGGGGCGTGCTCGGCGAGCTTCTCCAGCTCCTCGATCGAGTCGAAGGCATACATGCCGACCCCGGCCTCATAGGCGGCCTGGATCGAGGAGACCTTCTTGATGGTGTTGCCGAAGCTGATGGCCTGCGGCGTGGCGCCGGCCTCCAGGCAGGAGCGGATTTCCTCGATGCTGGCGGCATCGAAGCGGCTGCCCAGCCCCACCAGGCGCTCCAGCACGGGGCGCGCGGGGTTGGCTTTCACCGCGTAATAGATCTGCGCCAGCGGCAGCGCCGTGCGCAGCGTGGCGTAGTTCTGGGCCACTCGGTCAATGTCGAGCACCAGGAACGGCGTGGCAGGGTGCTGCTCAGCCAGGAATCGGGCGACTTTTGGAGTCATCGCGCCGGGTCTCCCTCGGATGGATCTCCCCCAAAAAGGGGCGGAGCGTAGATTGCGAAACGGTCGAACGAACCAGCGAAAGAACCTGAGGCCCCGACCGAAAATTGACAGCCGGACCCGAGTGCCAGAACGCTTGACGTCGTTGCGTAACCCCGAGGGCCAGAGGCACGTGCGTTGCTGCGTGCGGGGGCAAATAGGACCTCACTCCCCCTCCCGCAAGTGATTTTTCTGCCATCTCGGTCGTATCTGCCGCGCCCTCGGAACATGCCGCTTTCACCACGGTTCGCGGGGCCGTACGCTGCCCGCCGACCGCCGCGGAGATGCCATGCCCTCCTCCCTCGACCCGGAGCCGGCCTGCGACTCGAGCCCGCCGGGGCCCCGCGTGGATTCCCCGTGGGCCCTTCCCCGGCCCGGCTGGGGGCGGGCCCTGCGCCGCGCCGCCGGCGAGGCGATTTCCGACCGTATCGGGCTGATCGCCGCCGGCTGCGCCTTCTGGGCCACCCTCGCGCTGTTTCCCGCGCTCTCCACGTTGATCTCGCTCTACGGCCTGGCCTTCGACCCCACCACCGTGGAGCCCCAGCTCGGCGTGCTACGCGACTTCCTGCCGCCGGCCGCCTATGCGCTGATCGCCGAGCGCATCCATACCCTCGTTTCGCACGGCAGCGGCGCCCTCGGGCTGTCGCTGCTGATCGGTATCGCGCTCGCCCTGTGGAGCGCGGCGACCGGCACCAAGTCGATGATCTCCGCCCTCAACCTCGTCTATCGCGTCCGCGAGACGCGCGGGGTGCTGCGCTTCCAGACCCTCGGGCTGCTGCTGACGCTGGGGGCGATGGCGGGGACCGCGCTGGCGAGCGCGCTGCTGGTGGCGCTGCCGATGGCGATCGACTTCCTCGGGCTCGACGCCTACGCCCGCTGGCTGCTGCGGCTGGGGTCCTTCGGCGTGCTGGTGGTGTTCGTCGGGCTGGGCCTGGCCGTGCTCTACCGCTTCGCCCCGGCGCGGCCGGCGGTCCGCTGGGGGTGGGTGATTCCGGGCGTGGCGGTGGCCACGGCCCTGTGGCTCGCCGCCTCGGCGCTGTTCTCCTTCTACGTCGGCCACCTGGCGCGCTACGACGCCACCTACGGCCCGCTCGGCGCGGTCGCCGGCGTGATGATGTGGTTCTGGGTGAGCGCCTATGTCGTGCTGGTCGGCGCCGAACTCAACGCGGCGCTGGAGGGGCAGAGGGGAAGATAACGCAAGGAAGGTGTTCTCCTTTCGGGAAAGGAGAACCAGGAAAGCTTTGTTCCTTAAGCTCCGCGCCTGTCCCAGCCGCGGAGCCAAATGAATAAAAGTCCTTTTTGCTTCTTTTTCCTTCAGGAAAAAGAAGTTCTTGCTTTTTCCGGGCGGTCAGTGCCCGCGCAGGATCTGCGAGAGGAACAGCTTGAGGCGGCCGGTCTGCGGGTGTTCGAACATCTCGGTGGGGGTGCCGCTCTCGACCACCTCGCCGTGGTCCATGAAGACCACCCGGTCGGCCACCTGGCGGGCGAAGCCCATCTCGTGGGTGACGCACACCATGGTCATGCCCGATTCGGCCAGCTCGATCATGGTGTCGAGCACCTCCTTGATCATTTCCGGGTCGAGCGCGGAGGTCGGCTCGTCGAAGAGCATGATCTTGGGCTTCATGCACAGCGCGCGCGCGATCGCCACGCGCTGCTGCTGGCCGCCGGAGAGCTGGCCGGGATATTTCTTCGCCTGTTCCGGGATCTTCACCCGGCGCAGGAACTCCATCGCCAGCTCCTCGGCCTCCGCCTTGGGGGTCTTGCGCACCCAGATCGGCGCCAGCGTGCAGTTCTCCAGCACCGTCAGGTGGGGGAAGAGGTTGAAGCTCTGGAACACCATGCCGACCTCGCGGCGGATGGTATCGAGCGCCTTGAGGTCGTCGGTGAGTTCGGTGCCGTCCACCACGATGCGCCCTTCCTGGTGGGATTCCAGGCGGTTGATGCAGCGGATGGTGGTGGACTTGCCGGAGCCCGACGGCCCGCAGACCACCACCCGTTCCCCTTCGGCCACGGTGAGGGAGACATCGCGGAGCACGTGCATCGCGCCGTACCACTTGTTGACGTGGTCCAGCTCGATGATGGGGCGCGAGAGGGTGCGAACGGGAGCGGCAGTCTGACTCATGGACCAGTCCTTCGCGGAAGGTTCAGCGCCGGCGGGCGCGGGCGAAATCGCGCTCGAGGCCCCGGCTGTATTTCGACATGGCATAGCAGAACGCGAAATAGATCACGGCGAGGAAAAGATAGACCTCGGTCGCGAAGCCGTTCCACACCGGATCGGAGACGGCGATCTTGCCGGTGGTGAGGATGTCGAACAGGCCGATGATGAGCACCAGCGAGGTGTCCTTGAAGAACCCCGTGAAGGTGTTGACCAGCGGCGGGATGACCAGCCGCAACGCCTGCGGCAGGATGATCAGGCAGGTCTTTTTCCAGTAGGAGAGGCCGAGCGCGTCGGCGGCCTCGTACTGCCCCTTGGGCAGCGCCTGCAGGCCGCCGCGCACCACCTCGGCCAGATAGGCGCCGGCGAACAGAATGAAGGCGAGCTGGGCACGCACCAGCTTGTCGGGGTTGAGGCCCGCCGGCATGAACAGCGGGAACATCACGCTGGCCATGAACAGCAGGCTGATCAGCGGCACGCCGCGGATCAGCTCCACGTAGAGCACGCACAGCACCCGCACCGCCGGCAGCGTGCGCGAGCGGCGCCCGAGCGCCACCAGCACCGACAGCGGAAAGGCGAAGGCCAGGCCGAAGGTGGCCAGTATCAGGGTGATGGGCAGGCCGCCCCACACGTCCTGTCCGACAAAGGGCAGGCCGAGGATGCCGCCCCACATCAGCACGCCGATCATCGCCAGGGCCACGACCCAGATCAGGACCAGCTCCATGCGCCAGAAGCGCCGCATGGCCGAGACGGCGTAGAGCGCGAGGAACAGCACGACGGCGAGGGCCGGGCGCCACTGCTCGGCATAGGGGAAGCGGCCGAACAGGATGAAGCGGAACTTCTCGCCGATGACCGCCCAGCAGGCGCCGGCGGGGTCGGCGACGCGGCAGACGTTGGTGGCGGGCTGGCCGTTGGGGCCGAGGGGCACCGTCCAGATGGCATGCACCACCGCCCAGCCGAAGAAAGCGAAGGCCCAGCGCAGCAGCAGATAGCCCATCACCAGCGTGAGCGCGGTGGACCACCACGAGTTGAACAGGTTGGCGCGCAGCCAGGCCAGCGGTCCGACCACGCGGGCCGGCGGGCGGCGCTCCGTCACCGGGGCCTCGGCAGGGGCGGGGGCGAGAGACTGCTCCATCACCGTTCCACCAGGGCGATACGGGCGTTGTACCAGTTCATGAACAGGCTGATCGACAGGCTGATGGTGAGATAGACGGCCATGATCAGGGCGATGCCCTCGATGGCCTGGCCGGTCTGGTTGAGGGTGGTGTTGGCGATGGAGACCACGTCCTGGTAGCCGATGGCCACCGCCAGCGAGGAGTTCTTGGTCAGGTTGAGATACTCGCTGGTCATCGGCGGGATGATGACGCGCAGCGCCTGCGGCAGCACCACCAGCCGCAGCGACTGCCGCGGGCGCAGGCCGAGCGCGGCGGCGGCCTCGGCCTGGCCGGTCGGGACCGCCTCGATGCCCGAGCGCACGATCTCGGCGATGTAGGCGGCGGTGTAGATGACGAGCCCCACCAGCAGGGCGCCGTATTCGGGGGAGATGGTGCCGCCCCCCTGGAAGTTGAAGCCGTGCAGCGCCGGGATGTCGAAGGCCAGGGGCGCGCCGAGCACCGCCCACACCGCCAGGGGCAGGGCGAGGGTCAGCGCCAGCGCCATGGGCCAGACCCGGGGCCGTTCGCCGGTCTCGGCCTGGCGGCGGGCGGCGGTGCGGCGCCAGCTCAAGGTGCCGATGAGGCCGATCGCGAGGGCGATCAGGGCGCACCAGTGCGCCGTCTGCCACTCCAGCAGAGGAAACTTGATGCCGCGGTTGGACAGGAACACCACCTTGCCCACGGACCACGCCTGGCGGGGCGCGGGGAAGCTCTGGAACAGCACGTACCAGAACAGCAGCTGAAGCAGCACCGGCAGGTCGCGCAGCAGCTCGACGTAGATGGCCGCCGCCCGCGCCACCAGCCAGTTGCGCGACAACCGGGCGATGCCGACCAGCGTTCCGAGGATCGTCGCCAGCACGATGCCGAAGACCGACACCTTCAGCGTATTGAGGATGCCCACCACGATCGCGTCGCCGTAGGTGTTGAGGGAGGGCTCGTAGGCGATGAGGTGCTCGCCGATGGGGATGCCGGCGGTGCGGCCGAGGAAGGCGAAGCCGGTGGCGATGTGGCGCGCCGCGAGATGACGGGCGGTATTGCCGACCAGATACCAGACGAGGGCCACCACCGCCGCCACGGCCAGCACCTGCCAGACGATGGCGCGCAGGCGCGGGTCCGACCAGGACAGGCGCATCCGGCGTTTCGGGGCCGGGCGGTCGAACAGGGAGGAGGCGGGGCTTGGCATGATGCGGC
>CALNAL010000231.1 GCA_937874445.1 uncultured Acetobacteraceae bacterium
AAGCCTTCGTCGGCAGCTTCAGATGTGTATAAGAGACTGTCTCACTTGTTGGGAGCCATCGGGCGGGGGCCGGAGCGGCAGCGGGGAAAATTCTTGACAGGCGGGGATGCCGAATCCTAGGTATGCGTAATTCGTATTTACAACCAAAGTTCGAATATACGAACACACAGGATCCGTGAAGCCCTCTTCCGAACGCCACATCGGCACTTCCTCCCCTTCGTCACGACGGCCCCGCATCGGGCCAGGGAAAGCAGCATGAAAAGCCAGTACATCACCCCCACCGTTTCGGTGTTCGACGCCAACGGGCGACCGGACCTGGAGCAGAACCATCGCCTCTACGATCACATCGCCCGCGGCGGCGTGAGCGGCATGGTGATCCTCGGTTCCAGCGGTGAGTTCTTCGCGATGGATATGGCGGCTTCGCGGCGTTTCATCGACATCGCCGCGGCCTGGAAGCGCCCGGCGGGATTCCGTTTTTTTGTCGGAACAAGCCGCATGGACCCGGGCGAGAGCGTCGAGCTGGCCAACTACGCCCTCGAGAAGGGAGCCGACGGGGTGATGATCATCAGCCCCTACTACTTCCCGCTCAACGATGACTGCATCTACGATTTCTACAACCGCATCGCGCCGCGCATCGCCGGGCCGATCTTCATCTACAACTTCCCCGACCGCACCGGGTACTCGGTTTCTCCGGCGCTGACGCTGAAGCTCGCCACGGCGTTTCACAATATCACGGGATTCAAGGACACGATCCCCGGGGTCAACCATACCTGCGAGCTGATTCGCACGGTCAAGGCGGAACTGCCGGAGTTCGAGATCTTCAGCGGTTTCGACAACAACTTCGCCCACAATGTCCTCTCAGGCGGCAGCGGCTGCATCGGGGGGCTGTCCAACGTGATCCCCGAGCTGTTCGCACGCTGGATCGAGGCCTTCGCCAGCGACGACCTCGCGGCCGTCGCGCGGATGCAGCGCACCATCGACCGGATGATGGACTTCTACGCGGTGGGCGATCCGTTCATCCCGATGCTCAAGAAGGGGCTCGTGCTGCGGGGCGTGATCGATTCCGACGTCTGCACGCCGCCGTTCCTGCGGGCCACCGACGCACAGGCCGCAGAGATCCGCAGGCTCCTCGAAGTCGCAGGGTGCGCCTGCACCGACTGATACCCAGAGCGGGTGCTGCCGGGATCCGCCGTCCCCGGTGCATTCCGGCAGCACCACGATCCACACAGGAGAAACGTCATGAGTTCCACTGCATCTTCGGCGGATGGCATCCGCGCGGCGACGGGAGGTGGCGTGCTCGATCGCGCCGTCTCCAAGTCGTGGAGCCGGTTGATGCCCTTCATGTTCATCCTCTACTTCATCGCCTTCATCGACCGGGTGAACGTGGGTTTTGCCAAGGATACGCTTTCTGCCGACATCAACATGTCGGCCTCCGCCTTCGCGTTCGGCGCCGGCATCTTCTTTGCCGCCTACGCCATCTCGGGCATCCCCGCGAACCTGATGATGCACCGTGTCGGCGCCAAGGTGTGGCTCAGCATGACCACCATCATCTGGGGGCTGCTGTCCGCCTCCACCGCGCTGGTGCATGACGAGACCCAGTTCATCGTCCTGCGCTTCGTCCTCGGCATCGCCGAGGCCGGGTTCTATCCGGGAATCCTGCTGCTGGCATCGATCTTTTTCCCTGACAAGACGCGTGCCTCGGCGGTCGCCGTGTTCGTGCTCGGCGTGCCCGTGGCCCTGACGCTGGGCTCGCCGATCTCGGGGGCGCTGCTGCAGATGCATGGCATGTTCGGCCAGCCCGGCTGGTTCTGGATGTTCATCCTCGAAGGACTGCCGGCCGTGATCATCGGCATCTTCGGGTTGTTCTATCTCGACGACAAGCCGGCTACTGCGCGCTTCCTTTCGGCCGAGGAGAAGGCCGCCCTGATCGCCCAGCTCGAGAGCGAGGCGAAGAAGACGGAAACCGCCCGTCCGCTCGCCGCCCTCGGCAGCATCCATGTCTGGCACCTCGCGCTGATCTATGGCGTCATCCAGATCGCGGTGTATGGCTTGCTGTTCTTCCTGCCCTCGCAGGTGGCCAAGCTGATGGGCACCACCCTCGACTTCAAGTCGTCGCTGGTGGCTGCCATTCCCTGGGCTGCCTCGGCGCTCGGCGTGTATTTCATTCCGCGCTATGCCGATCGCCATCCCGAGCTGCGCGTGCAGGTTTCCGCTGGTTGCATGTTCGTTGCCGCCTTCGGGCTGGCCGTCTCGCCTTTCGCCGGACCGGTGGGCGCCATCGCCGCGCTGTCTCTTTCGGCGATCGGGTTCCTCGCCGTGCAGCCGATCTTCTGGACCTTCCCCGCGCGCATCCTCTCCGGACCGGCGCTGGCCGCCGGCATCGGGTTCTGCACCACGCTCGGGGCGGTCTGCAGCTTCTTCGCGCCGATCATCCGCGTGCAGACCGACCTGATGTTTCCCAACGGCTGGGCCGGCCTGGCCGTGCTCTCGGGATTCTCGGTGCTGACCGCCGTGCTGATCCTCATGCTCAAGGGCGGGCGCGCGGCCCGGGTCGACTAGTCCCATCCTATCATGCCAAACGTACCCCCGGCCCGGGCGGCCGGGGGCTACGGGAGAGTTTCATGCAGAAGATTCTTCGCATCGAGGAGAGCGACAACCTCATCGTCGCCCTCCAGGACTTGCACGCAGGCGAAACGGTTTCCTGGCACGGAACCACCTTCGTGCTGAAGACCGACGTGCACGCCAAGCACAAGTTCGCGGCCGAGGACGTGGCGGAGGGCGGGCTGGTGTCGATGTACGGCACGACCGTCGGCGTTGCCGTCCGTCCGATCGCGCGCGGCGAGGCGGTGACCACCGACAACATCAAGCATCGTGCCGCACCGGTCTCGCTGGAGGGGGCCACCTCCTGGAGATGGCAGCCGCCGGCGCTCGAGGCGTGGCGCGGACGCACCTTCGAGGGCATCGTGCGGGCCGACGGGCGAGTCGCCACGGCCAACTACTGGCTGATTCTTCCGCTGGTGTTCTGCGAGAATCGCAACGTTACCCGTCTTGCCGACGCGCTTGGCCGTGCCCTCGGGCAGACCGACGATTCGCTCAGCGATCTCGCCATCGGTTTGGCGCACGGCGCGACCGCGGCGGAGCGGCGGGTCAGTCCGTTCCCCAACATCGACGGCGTGCGGCCGATCACCGTCAGCAGCGGCTGCGGCGGAGCTTCCTCCGACTGCCTGGCGATGTGCGAAATCCTCGCCGCCTATGCCGACCATCCCAATGTGGCCGGCATCACGGTGTTCAGCCTGGGCTGCGAGAAGTCGCAGATCGCGAGCTTCCAGGAGGCGCTGAAGCGGCGCAATCCAAAATTCGCCAAGCCGGCCCTCTACTATCGCCAGCAGGACTGGGACAGCGAGACGGGCATGATGCGCGACGCGCTGGAGAAGACCTGGGCGCTGCTGCCGGCCGCCAATGCCTGCAAGCGCGAGCCCCTGCCTCTTTCCCGGCTCAAGATCGGGGTGAAGTGCGGCGGCTCGGACGGGTTCTCGGGGATCTCCGCCAATCCGACCATGGGCGTGGTCTCCGACATCGTGGTGGGGCTGGGCGGCGGGTCGGTGCTCGCGGAGTTTCCTGAACTCTGTGGCGCGGAGGGCAACATCGTCGCCCGCTGCGACAGCGTCGAGAAGAAGCGCCGCTTCCTCGACCTGATGCAGAAATACGAGAAGACCGCGAACTTCTTCGGAACCTCGATCGCCGACAACCCGAGCTGGGGCAACATCCAGGACGGGCTGATCACCGATGCGATCAAGTCCACCGGCGCGGCCAAGAAGGGGGGCAATGCCCCGGTGGCCGCGGTGATGGACTACGGCGAGCCGATGCCAGATGCCGGACTCTCGCTTTCCTGCACGCCCGGCAACGACGTGCTGGCCGTGACCGGACAGGTGGCGGCGGGAGCCAACGTGGTGATCTTCTCCACCGGCCTCGGCACGCCCACCGGCAACCCGATCGTGCCGGTGCTGAAGATCTCGACCAATTCCGAGATCGCCAGGCGCCTGGCCAGCATGATCGATTTCGACTGCGGACCGGTCATCGACGGCGTTCCTCTCGAGGAGGTCGCGGCGGGGCTGCTCGAGAAGGTGATCGCCACCGCCTCGGGCACCTACAAGGTGGCCGCCGACCGGCTCGGGCAGTACGACTTCATGTTCTGGAAGCGCGCGCTCGATCTGTGAGCCGCGCCGCGGGTTTGGCAGTGGATGCCGGCGTCCCGGTTTGATAGTTTTGCCGCAACGAAGTGACAGTCCGAGTTGCCCGGAGACGCCGGCCCCCATGGAAAATACCGATCCCCACCGCCCGACCGTGCGGGTTCTCGACATCCTCGAGCATCTCGCGGAAAAGGAAGGCGGCCGCACGCTCACCGAGCTGGCCACCGCCATCAACGCCTCCAAGAGCACGATCCTGCCCGTCATCCGCACGCTCGTGGTCCGCGGCTACATCTCGCAGGACGCGCGGTCGGGGCACTACACCCTGGGGCCCTCCTGCTGGCTGCTGGCCGGGGCGGCGGGGGAGAAGAACGTCTGGATGCGCATCATCAACGAGACGATGCAGCGCGTGGTCGATGCGTGCGACGAGATCTGCCAGCTCGGCATTCTCACCGGCAGCGATATCCTCTATCTGCGCAAGATCCAGTCCACCCGGATCGTGCGCCTGGTCTCCGACGTCGGCACGCGCTTTCCCGCCTCCGCGACGGCGCTGGGCAAGGCCCTGCTGGCCGAGATGGACGCGACGGCGGTGCGCACGCTCTATCCCGAGGGCCTGCCCGTGCGTACCCGCTTTGGCATACACAGCTTCGAGGCGTTGCAGAGCCAGCTCGCGGACGTTCGCCGCCGCGGCTATGCCGTCGACGACCGGGAATGCAGCGAGGAGACGGTGTGTCTCGCGGTTTCGCTGCACCATCGCGGCCGGACCCTGGCCGCGCTCAGCGTCTCCATTCCCGCCTTCCGCGCCACGCAGGAAAAGCAGGAGGAGGTGGCCAACGAGATCCTCAAGGCGCGCGCCTATCTGGAAAAGATCCTCAACACGGCCGACGAGGTGAGCCTGGCCTGAAAGCCGTCTGACGAAGCAGGGCAAGGTGTTCTTCCTGCGAGCAAGAAGAACCAGGAAAGCTTCATCCCTTGAGGCACCGCGCCCGTGTCAGCCGCGGTGCCAAATGAATGAAGTCCTTTTTGCTTCGTTTTCCTTCAGGAAAAAGAAGCCTTCCTTTCCTTGCCCGGTGGCAAGGTATCAGGTGCGGGGGACCCAGCGGCGCAGGCGCAGCGCGTTGGAGACCACCGAGACCGAGGACAGGGCCATCGCCGCCCCGGCCACCACCGGGCTGAGCAGCCCCAGCGCCGCCAGCGGGATGCCCACCAGGTTGTAGATGAACGCCCAGAACAGCCCCTGGCGGATGGTGTTGCGGGTGCGCCGGGCGATGTCCAGCGCCGCCGCGACCAGGGTGGGATCGGGGCGCATCAGGGTGATGCCGGCGGTGCGCATGGCGACGTCCGTGCCGCTGCCCAGCGCGATGCCGACGTCGGCGGCGGCCAGCGCCGGAGCGTCGTTGATGCCGTCGCCCACCATGGCCACCACCGCGCCGCCCGTGTGCAGGGCGGCCACCTCGGCGGCCTTGCCCTCGGGGAGGACGCCCGCGCGCACCCGTGTGATGCCCAGGGCCCGCGCCGTGGCCTGGGCGGCCCCTTCGGTGTCGCCGCTGATCCTGTCTCTTATACACATCTGACGCTGCCGACGAAGGCTTAG
>CALNAL010000232.1 GCA_937874445.1 uncultured Acetobacteraceae bacterium
TCGCCCATCTCAGAACCGCCCGCCTCTCCCTCTTCGCCTCCATCGAAGACTACCGCCGCCCCGCGGAGGGCGGACAGGCGTCCTGATAGGCCCGCCACGGCGGCCGGCGTCTTCACGGAGGCGTGTTTTCGTGTTTTCTTTTGATTAGTATTTGGTATCTAGTTTGAAAAACAGACGCCATGACAAAGGGCGTTTGCATTTTGACGGTTGATCGAACGATGAGCCCGCCCGCCTGTCCGCAAAGGCAATACCGGCGCTCCCCCAGCATCCATGCCTGTCGGCAGGGACCGGGCACAGCCTCCCATCTCGCCCGGCAATAAACTGAATTATAATCATATTTTTGCAAATCTCCTCAATCTCACGTTGCGGGGGGACCCTCTCGCGACGTAACATTTTTACTGGCGTGTGACGGGGCCTTCCGTAACGAGAGAAAAATGAGTGACAGCGCCGCACCCATGGGAGACACGTTCGATGGTTACGCCGGCCAGATGGGACGCCTTGCCTGCGAGATCCTGCTCGCCGCGATGGGCGGGCTGGTCATTTTCCTGACGGGCATCCTCGCCAATCTGACGGTGAACTGGGCATTCGGCGCCGAAAAATCCCTCCCTCTCGTTCCGCGCGAACAGATCCACGCGGCCACGGCCCTCGCGTTCATCTTCCTGCAGTTCCTGCTGTTCATGAACGAACGCAGCTCCGTATTCGTCGGCACCCCCCGCAATACGGAGCGTTCCTCCCCGACTTCGTTCGTATTTGTCTTCGTTTTTGCCTTTTACCTCCTGCTCGGACACGTCTCCCTGGGAGGCCTCGCCCGGCTCGCGCTGTGGTATGCGGCGGCGGTCGTCGGCGTGGAGCGGTCCCTGCATCTGGTCCGTGCGACGCTGGAGCACTCCAACCTGCAGCACTGGCTGGCCCAGCCGGCCGTGCTCGTCGGCACCGGGCCGGGAGCCTTGCGGCTGGCCCGCTCCGGGCGGAGCCCGACCGGGGAGAAGGTGCACATTCTCGGCTTTTTCGACGATCGCCGGAGAGGCCACGAAGGCCTGCCCCCGGACCTTCCCTACCTCGGCCCGCTCGACGCGCTGGCCGACTTCGCCGCCGACCACGAGGATCTGTGCGTCTATCTGGCCATGCCCTGGACGGCGGGGGCCCGCATCCTCACGCTTGCCGAACGTCTGCAGTTCCTGCCCATCACCTTGCGTCTGCTGCCCGACCCCGACCTCGCGGGACCGATGGCGTCGCAGATGATGCCCGGCACGGCCTTCGTCATGCCGCTGCTGGCGGTCCCCCCTCTCTCCGCATGGGACCGCGCGGTGAAAGGCGCCTTCGACTTCCTGGCCGGGAGCCTCATCCTGTTGATGCTCCTGCCGGTGCTGGCGGCCATTGCGCTCTGGATCCACTTCGACAGCCCGGGGCCGATCCTCTTTCGTCAGAAACGCATCGGCCAGTTCGGCCGGCATTTCCGCATCTACAAGTTCCGCACCCTCTACAAGCCCGACTGGGGCGCCGCCACGATGGTCACCGCGAAGGACCCGCGCGTGACCCGGGCGGGACGCTTCCTGCGCCGCTACTCGCTGGACGAGCTGCCCCAGATTTTCAATGTGCTGCGCGGGGAGATGTCCCTGGTGGGGCCCCGGCCGCACGCGCTGCAGGCCAAGGCCGACGGAAAGCTCTATGCCGACGCCATCCCCAACTACCCGCTGCGCTACCGGGTCAGGCCGGGGATGACAGGCTGGGCCCAGGTCAACGGTTGGCGCGGACCGACCGACACCGTCGAACAGCTCGCCAAGCGGGTGGAATTCGATTTCTATTACATCTGGCACTGGTCATTCTGGCTCGATCTCAAAATTCTCTTCATGACCGTGCGCCCCATGCTGTTTCCCAAAGACAATCTGTAGGATCCATGGCCGTACGCGTCTTCATAAACGGGCGATTTGCGACCCAGCGGCAGACCGGGGTGCAGCGTTTCGCCCGGCAGGTGGTGGCCGCCCTCGACCGCGTGCTCGCGGCCCCCGAGCACGCGGGCCTGCGGGAACGGACGACCCTGCTGGTTCCGCCACGCGGCGAGGCGACCCTGCCGGCCCTGCGCCATATCGCGGTGCGGCGGGGCGGGCTGTTCGGCGGCGGCTATGCCTGGGAACAGATCGACCTGCCCCGTCTTGCCTGCGGCGGGGTGCTGCTCGATCTCTGCAATCTCGGTCCGCTGGCCAAGCGCCGCCAGGTCGTGGTGGTGCATGACGCGACCCTTTTCGTCAGTCCGGAAAGCTTCTCGCGGACCTTCCGCCTGGCCTACCGGGTGCTCGTGCCGCTGCTGGGACGACGCGCGCGGCAGGTCATGACCATCAGCCGCTTCTCCCGCGACGAGATCTCGCGCTGGTACGGCCTCCCCGCGGAGCATATCGGCCTCTGTGGCGAGAGCGGGGAGCACATCCGCGACGTGCCCGCCGAGACGTCGGTGCTGGACCACGCCGGGTTAGCGGGGCATCCCTATTTTCTCGCGGTCGGGGTGGGCAGCCCCAACAAAAATGTCGGGCTGGTGAGGGAGGCCTTTGCCCGCGCCGGGCTCGCCGAGACCCGCCTGGTCCTGACCGGCAGCCGCAACCCGCGGGTCCATCCCGGCGCAGAGCCCCCCGCCGGGGAGCGCGTCCTCGCCCTCGGCCAGGTCTCCGACGGCGCGCTGCGGGCGCTCTACGAGCACGCCCTCGCCCTGGTCTATCCCTCGCGCTACGAAGGGTTCGGCCTGCCGCCGCTGGAGGCGATGTGCTGCGGCTGCCCGGTCGTCATCAGCGACCAGCCGGCCCTGATGGAAGTGGCGGGGGCCGCGGGCGCCGCCCTGGTCTGCGGCATGGACGATGCGGACGGGCTCGCCGCCCAGCTGACGCGCCTCGCACGCGAGCCGGCCCTGCGGACCGCCCTGGCCGAAAGAGGGCTCGCCCACGCCGCCCGCTTCCGCTGGGAGGACACGGCGCGGGTCCTGCTCGAGCGCTGCCTGGCGGCAGCCGCATGAGGCCGCAGCCGCGGTTCCTGGCCTATTCGGCCTTGCGGGCCACCTCGGCGGCGGGAGCGCTGCTGGCCGGCGTCTGCCAGACCTACACCTTCGCCCGCGTGCTCGACGCGCACCGCTTCTCGCTGTTCATCCTGGTCGGCAATCTCGGACTGTCGCTGTGGCTGTTCGACCTCGGCATCGCCAAGGTGCTGTTCGTGGCCCTGCGCCGGCGCTTTCTCGCGGGCGGATCGCTCGGCGCGGCACGGGGCGCGCAAGCCCCGGGTGTGCAGGCCCTGGGTGTGCAAGCGGGCGCGGTCGTCGCCGGGTATGGCGCCCTCGTCCTCGCGGGCGGCGTTGTGGTGGGGCTGGTCCGCGCTGGATATGACGGCTGGCGCGACGGCGCCGAGCTGGCGGCCTTCTTCATCTACATGGCGCTGAATCTGGTGTGGTTCGCGCTGCGCAACGTCAGCCTGGCGACCGACCAGTATCTGTTCTTCGAGGGACTCGAGGCGACGCGCCGGGTCGGCCATCTGACCCTGATGCTTCTCCTGCTGGCGGCGCTGCCGTTTCCGGCCTTCCTGCTGCTGAGCAACGCGGTCTGGATCATGCTGCTGGTGGCCATCTGCCGGCGCCTCGCCAGGTGCGGCGGCCTCGCCGGGCGGGGGCGCGAATTCCCCGCGGCCCTGGGAGGATTCTTCCGCACCCACCGTGCCGACCTGCTCGGCAGCGGCGGCTACGCGGCCGGGGAGATGGTGCTCTACAACTTCCCCTCGCTGCTGGTGCCGGCGGTCTACGGGCTCGGGGCCCCGACCATCGTTTTCGACACGGTCTTCAAGATCTTCCGGGGCGGCACGCTGCTGTTCTCCGCGGCCTGCGACCTGCTGGTGCCGCGCCAGACGCGCGCCCACGCGCAGGGCGACCTCCCCGGGCTGCGCCGCGCCAGCCTGCTCGCGCTGGGGCTGGCGGCGGTGCCGGCCCTGGCCCTCTGCGGGCTGCTGCTGGGCGCGGGGGACCGGCTCTATGCCCTGCTGCTCGGCACCGCGGCCACGGTTCCCGCGGCCTTCACCCCGATCCTGGTCGGGCTGATCCTCTGCAACCTCCTGCAGACGGCGGCCAATTATCTTCTGGTGCACACCGGATATTTCCCGCTGATCGCCCGCCTGGCCGGGCTGGTCGTGCTGGCCATGGGCGGGGTCGCGCTGCTCGATGCCCTCCTGGTTCCCCCTCTGCCCGGCCTGGCCGCGATGTACGCCGTGGTCTATGCCGCCGGGGCGGCGGGCTACGTCCTGCTGATGCTGCGCTATCCGCTGCGGGGCCGCCCCTGGAAAGCCCCCCGGGGAGGGGTGCGGCCATGAACGCGGCCACTCTGCTGCGGGCGGCCTCGGACGCCATTCCCCTGACGGACTGGGTCCTGCTGGGGATCTGCACGACGGCCTTTCTCGTGTTCTACGCTTGCGACTTCCGCCGCTGGGGCATCCTGTCGTTCGCCAGCCTGTTCTTCGGCTTCAACTACTTCCTCAAGATCGTGGTGATGTATCCCTTCGCCTGGTCGCCGGGGAACCTGGCCGCGACCCATGGCGCCTTCGAGGGCATCCTCGCGCATCTCGGCATGGCGTTCCATCTGACCCTCGCCGGATTCTGCTTCCTGCTGCTGGGAATTTTCGTGTCGCGCCGATTCGCACCGGTTCCCCCGCGCGGCTGCCTGGCCATCTATCGCGTGCTGACGCAAGGCTGGCTGAGCGGCGGCGGCGTGGCCCTGGGCGCGGGTGCGGCCCTGGGGGGCACGCTGCTGCTGTTCCTGCTCGGCTTCCAGCCGTTCCAGGCGCGCAGCCTGGTATTCGAGCGCAACGACCTGCGCCCGATCTACAACCTGTGGAGCCAGATGGTTCCCTTCTTTGCCGTCAATGCCATCCTTTTCGGCGTGACGGCACGGCGGCGCACGGCCGTGGTCGTGGGACTGCTGCTGGTCGCGCTGGGAATCCTCGGCGGCAACCGTACCGTCACCGTGATGACGCTGATGCAGGTCGCGGTGATGCTGGCCATGCCGCGGCGGGTGCGCAACATCGCGCTGATGCTCCTGGGCATGCTGGCCCTGGCGCTGCTCGCCCTGTGGATCTCGATGCTGCGGGCGGGACCGGGAAAGGGCTCCTTCGACATCCTCGATTCCCTGCTCTACGGCAACAACCTTTCCGACCTGCGCGATTTCGCCTGGATCCTCACCGGGATGGACACCCACGCGTTCCTCCTGGGGCGCACCTACCTCGCCGGATATCTCGGCTTCATCCCGGCCTATCTGTTTCCTTTCCGCGTCGAGTATGGCCTCGGCCACATCACGCCCGCTCTCGCCGGCCTCGACCCGATGTTCCACTCCGGGCTGCGTCCGCCCATCTTCGGGGAGATGTACGTCAACTTTGCCCTCCCCGGCGTGATCCTCGGCGGATTCCTCTACGGATTCCTCGTGGGGCGCATCCTGCACTGGGTCAATGCCACCCTGGAACGACCGCGCGGGATGACCCCGGAGGTTGTCCTGTGGACCGCCTTCCTGATGCTGCAGGTCGTCGATTCCTTTGTCTTCACCCCGTCCTTCTTCGGCGTCTACGTGCTGGCGGGCCTGCTGGTGGTCGGCGCGGCGCTGGCCCGCCTCGCGGCGCGAAAGGCCACGGCATGAGGAAGCGCCTGCGCATCCTCTTCGTCGTCGAGGCGGCGGCAACCGGAGTGGCCCGCCATATCTTCGACCTGCTCGACGGATTGCAGGCACGCGGCCACACGATCGACGTCCTCTACTCTCCCCTCCGCGAGGATGCGCTGTTCCGCGCCGACCGCCTCGCCCGCCCGGACGTGCGCTTCGCGGCGGTGGCGATGCGCCGCGCCCCCGGGGTGCAGGACCTCCGCCCTCTGCGAAAGATTCGCCGCTTCATCCGGGCCAACGGTCCCTACGACATCCTCCACGGCCATTCCTCCAAGGGCGGGCTGATGGCGCGGCTGGCCGCCCCCGGCAGCGGGGCGCGGGTCGTCTATACGCCGCATGCCATCTCCACCCTCGATCCCACGCGCGCCCCCCTGCCCCGCCTGGTCTACGGCCTCGGCGAGCGGGTCCTGGCGCTGGCCACCGACGCCCTCATCGCGGTTTCCTCGCAGGAACGCACGGCGATCGGCCGCCTCGGAATCCCCCTGCGGAAAGTGGTCTGCATCCGCAATGCCGTCGCTCCGCTCCCGCCCGGCCCGGACCGGCGCGGGGACCTCGGCCTGGCTCCGGACGATGTCGTCATCGGATTCGTCGGCCGTTGCAGCCGGCAGAAGGCCATCGACGTGCTGGTGGCAGCTTTTGCCGCGGTGCGAAGGAAGGTGCCGGCGGCACGCCTGCTCGTGATCGGCGACGGCCCCGAAAAGGACTCCGCCCGGCGGCAGGCGGAGGCGGAAGGCTGCGCGGCCGACATCCGCTGGCTGGGCGCGTGCGATGCCCGGGCGTGGTACCCGAGCTTTGACCTCCTGGCCCTTCCGAGCCGCTACGAGGGGCTGAGCTACACGCTGCTGGAAGCCGCCGCCGCCGGACTTCCCATCGTCGCCTCCGACGTCGGGGGCGTGCGCGACGTGGTGGCCGACGGCCTCACCGGCCGCATCGTGCCCCCCGGAAATACCGAGGCCCTGGCAGACGCCTTGGCCCTGCTGACGCGAGACTCGGCATTGCGCGCCCGCTATGCCGAAGCGGCCCGAACACGCCGCCGCCCCGGGCCTGCGCGCATGGTGGCCCGAACCGAAACGCTCTATCGCATCCTGTGCTGCAGGGGAGACTGACAATTTTGTTATCGAAACATGAAAACGCGCCCCCGGCGGCGAGAGACGTGATCGGCGGAACCCCGCTGTTCGGCCTGTTCAACAAGCTGGCACTTTCGGCGCAGGAGGCGGACAGCTTCGCGGTGGAGCTGATCGCCCCCCAGCGCGGTGCCGGAGTGTCCGCGATCGCGCGCGCGCTGGCCCGGTGTGCCGCGGCCAATATGGACGGGCCCGTGCTGCTGGTGAGGGCCGACCCCGCCGCGACAGGCCCGACCGGCACGTCGTCGCTGGCCGAACTGCACCATCGCGGTGCCGATCTGCGCGAGGCCGCCCGCCCGGACGGCGAGGATGGGCTCTGGCACGCCATGCTGATGCAGGCGGCTCCCGGAAAAACGCCAGCCCCGCTGCCGCTCGGCGTGCTCGACAAGATCGTCACCCGACTGCGCGCCAGCTATCGCTGGATCGTTTTCGACAGCGTGCCGCCACAGGATTCGTCCTTCGGCCTGATCCTCTCGCGTTTCATGAACGGCACGGTCGTCGTGGCGGAGGCGGAACGCACCCGCCTGCCGAGTGCCCGGCAGCTCGTCCTGCAGATACGCGCCAACGGCGGCACTCCCATCGGATTCGTCGTCAACAAGAGGCGCAAGGTGATCCCCGATTTCATCTACAGGTTCCTCTGACGTGCTGCCCCTGCTCTCCGCCCTGGCCGATGTGGGATTCGTCCTGCCCTTCCTGGGGATTGCGGCCCTGGTCCTGGCAGCCTGCGGCGAGACGCGCACGGCGCTGACCTGGATCGCCGCGGTGATGCTCGCGGTCCTGGTGGCCCTGGCGCTGCGGCCGCTGGCCCTGGCCGGCTGGGGCGCGCCCCATTTCCCCAGCGGCCATGTCACGCTGGCGGTGTCGTGCTATGGCGGCGGCATCTCCCTGCTGATGCGGGGCCGCGGCGGACGCGCCGGCCTCCTCGTCGTGCTGCTGCTGCTCGCCGTGGGGGAAGGCACCTCGCGCGTGCTGCTGACCGAGCACTCCTGGCCCGATGTGGCGGGCGGCTTCGTGGTCGGCCTTTCCGGGCTCCTGCTCACCCGCCTGCCGATCCGGGCCCGGCGCCTCGGGCCGGGGGCCGCGCGGTGGCTGGCCTTGGCGACGCTGCCTGCCGCCGCCGCCGGATTCACCCTCTCGCCATGGCTCGACGCGCTGCTGCGCCGCGTCGCGGACGTCTGAGGGAGGTGGGGATGGGACCCGGCAAACGGCTACTCCTGGCTGGATTGGCGGTCCTCGCCGGCCTCGCCAGCGTGCCTCCGGCCAGCGCCGACGCCCTGCTCTACGACCGCGTGCTGCGCCGGCACTGGACCCAGCAGAACGGCGAACGTCGTTCCCGCCAGGACGCCGCGCCGCCGGCGGTCACGGACAAGCTGGTCTCGCGCGACGCCCGCGCGGCCAGCGGCGACACCTTGCGCATCGGTCCCACCCTCTATCGTCTGTGGGGAATCGCCGCCCCGCGCCCCGACGAGTTCGGCGGCTACACGGCGACCCAGGCCCTGATGGCCCTGGTGATGGATGCCTCCGTCGCCTGCGTTCCCACCGGAGCCCGCCTGCGCGAGGTGGTGGTCGCCCGCTGCAAGGTGGGGGAGCGCGACCTGTCCGCCGAGATGGTACGTCAGGGCATGGCCCGCGACTGCCCCCGCCTCTCGGGAGGGACCTATGCCGCCCTGGAGCGCCAGGTGATCGCCAGCGTTTCCGGCGGTTTCGAACTGCCCGAGGAATGCCGGGCAGACAACTGATCCCCTCCCGCCCCCCGCGCGATCCGCGGGGTGCGGGAGGGGATCAGTTGGCGCTCTGCCGGCCCAGCGTATAGTTGAAGTTGCGCTGGAACGGGACGACGCGCGTGATGAACTGATCGACGAACTGGTCCACCTCGGCAATCTGCGTCTTCGGGACGAAGATGATATCGAAGGGATGGACGCGCACGTCCTCGCTGGCACCGGCGATGAAGCTGGAGAGATCGATGACCTTCATCATCGGCCGTCCACTCGGCGCGCGGCGGATCAGGACGATCTTGTGGCTCTGGGCGGTATCCATCAGCCCATTGGCCATGGTGAGCACCTCGAGCACGCCGACGCGTCCCGGCACGGTGTAGACACCGGCATTGTTGACCTCGCCGCCGACGAACACCCGCTCGGACGCGTAGGCGCGAATCGCCACCTGCACGCGCGGGTCGCGGAACTCGTTGCTGTAGCGAAGGTCGAGTTCCCGGGCCAGATCGGTGGTGGTGCGGTCCTCGGCGGTGATATCCCCCACCAGGGGCAGGGTGAAATGGCCATCCGGTCCCACGGTGACGCGATCGTTGAAGGCGGCGTGGTAGGGCAGCTTGATCTCGACCTCATCGCCCACGCCAATGTGATAGGGGCCGTTGTCATCGGCCCAGGCGGCGAATGCGGCGGGATCGGTGCGCTGCGGCTGGATGGAGTTGGGAACGCAGGCCGTCAGGGCAAGCAGCAGCCCCGGGACGATCCAGGCACTTCTGGTCATCGCGGCACAGCCGGGAAGCGATATGTCATGGCGTGTTTCCTTTGACCCGACCGGCTGTTTTCTGTCATCCTCAAGGCGGAACAGAACGAATTTATGCAAGCACAGGAAACAAGTATTTAAGATCCGCGTGGAAAGTTATTTTGGCACCCTAAATGAGGCCTCCCCTCCATGTCAAATTCGCTCGGCATCGCATCGGACCCGCAGAACGGTGGGCGCTTCTCGTTTACGCTGCGTGATCTGGCGGTCATCCTGTTTCGCTTCCGCGACCGCGCCCTGATGGCCCTGGGGCTGTGCCTGGCCGCAGCCGTCCTTGCAAGCCTCCTGCTGCCGACGATCTACGAATCCGATGCAACGCTGCTGGTGAACAAATACGGCCGCGGCTTTTTCTACCGCCCGGCGGCCGACCCCGCGGCGCGTCCGATCCCGGTCGCCTCCGACCCGGAAGAGATCCTCAACACCCAGGTCCAGCTTCTGCTCAGCCGCGACGTGATCCTGCAGACCATCAACCGGGTCGGGTTGAAGGATATCTTTCCCGATCTGGCCCGCAGCGGAAGCCCGAACCTGTCCCGGGCGGTCGAACGTTTCACCGACGCGCTCACGATCGTCCCGCAGCGGACCTCCAACATCCTGCACGTTTCATTCCGGAATCGCAGCGGAGAAGTGGCCCGCCGCACTCTCGCGACGTTGATCCAGATCTTCCAGGAAAAGTCGCTCAACACCTACCTCAATTCCCAGACCCGCTTCTTCGAGACCGAGGTGGCCCGCCAACGCGATATCTACGAGGCCGCGGCGGCACAGCTCAACGCGTTCCGCCATCGCCTCGGCGCCGAGGCCTTCGACCATGAGCGCACCCTGCTTCTCCAGCAGCGCTCCGAACTCGACGCCGCCTCGCATCGCGTCGCCGCCGACCTGGCCGGGGCACAAGGGCGGGCCACCGACCTGAAGCGCCAGATCGCCACGACCGAGCCCGACGTCGTTGCCTTCACCGACACCTCGCCCAACCGTGTCGCCGAGGAGGCACAGCTCAAGCTGCTCAATCTTCGTCTGCGCGCCCAGGAGCTGCGCAGCGACTTCACCGATGCCAGCCGCGAAATGACGCAGATCGGCAGCGAGATCGGCATCACCCGCAGCTTCCTCGCGCAGCAGGCGGGGCAGTCCAGCACGGTCCGGCGCGCGCGCAGCGACGCCCTCAATCTCGCGGACCAGGACCTCGGCCGCGCCGAAGCCGAAAGCGCAGCACTCGTCGCCAGCCAGGAGGCCCTGCGCAAAAGCATCGCCACGCTGGATGCACGCCTCGTCACCATGGGAGATACCGAGCCCGAGCGCTGGATGCTGGAACGCAACGTCACCACGGCGCAGGACACTCTCAAGACCATGATGTCGCGCCTCGCCGAGGCCCGCACGTCCGATGCCATGAACAGCGAGGGCATCGGCGATATCGCGCTGGTGCAGTCGCCTTCCCTGCCGGACCCGCGGGAGCCGACCCGCCCTCGCTGGGATGTGAACCTCGCGCTGGGACTGCTGGTGGGGCTGTTCGTGGCCCTGCTCTCGGCCCTGCTTTCCGATCTGCTTTCCGACACGGTCTACGACACGGCCCGCGCGGAGAACGTCCTGGAAATTCCAGCGCTGGCCGTCTTCGATCTCGCCCCCGCGCGCGCCTGACATCAGCCCGATCCCGCCCATGCCGCGGCGCCAGCAGGCGCAACGGCATGGTCAGATATCTTCGACCCTCTCGATTCCCGGCAGCAGCTTCAGGGCCTGCGAAAGTCGCGGTCCGACGTTGAAGCCTCCCGGCAGCGGCATCTCCACATCCTGCCCGCCCTCGAGGCGCGGCATCAGGATCACCCGTCCCCTGCCGTGCCCCTCGCGCACGAGCAGGTCGTGCAGGGGGCCCACCGCGGCGATCTCGCGAATCCACACGCGCATGCCCGCCCCTGCCTGCTGTGCCGCCGAATCCAGCGAGGCCACGTCATGGGCCGTCACCCGCAACGCCTCGCCATCGAGACGCAGATCGGCCGTGACCAGCACCGACTGGCCTGCCTGCAAGAGTTCGCGCGCGCGGCCCAGCACTTCCGAAAAGCAGGTGATCTCGTACGACCCGGCCGCATCGGAAAGCCGCACCCACGCCATGCGGCTGCCGGTGCGGGTGATGCGCTCCTTGATCCCCACCACCGATCCGGCGAGCTTGACGCGCGCCGAGCCGGCCTGGGCACGTTCCTCCATCCGGTTGGACGGCACGACATCGAGCCGGCGCAGCGCCGCGCCATAGGCGTCGAGCGGATGGGCCGTGAGGTGGAAGCCGATCGCCTCCGCCTCGTAGGCCAGGCGATCCATTGCCGGCCAATCCGGGATATCGGGCAGGCGCAGGGTCTCGGGCTTTTCCGCCGCCGCGCCGAACAGGCCGATCTGCCCGCTCTCGCGCTCGTCCCCGCTGGCCTGGGCACGCCGCAGAATCGTTTCGCACCCGGCAAAGACCCGCGCACGGTTGGAATCGAGACTGTCGAAGGCCCCGGCCCGCACCAGATTCTCCATCTGCATGCGGTTGACATGGTGGGCATCGATGCGGTCGGCGAACTCCGCGATGTCGGCGAAGGGCTTGTCCCCGCGCGTCGCCTCGATGGACTGCATCGCCGCCAGGCCGACCTTCTTGACCGCGGCCAGGGCGTAGCGAATCACCGGCTCGCCCTTCTCTCCGTCCTCCAGGCTGAAATCGGCTGCGGAATGATTGATGTCGGGCGGCAGGATGCGCACGCCCGTCTTGCCGGCTTCCTGGCGCAGGGCGGCGAGCTTGTCGGTATTGGCGATGGCGAGCGACATGCAGGCCGCGAACAGCGCCGCGGGATGGTGCACCTTCAGCCAGGCGGTCTGGTAGGCGACGAAGGCGTAGGCGGCCGAGTGCGACTTGTTGAAGCCGTAATCGGCGAACTTCGCCATCATGTCGAAGACCTCTTCGGCCTTGTCCTTCTCGATGTCGCGCCCGACGGCCCCCTCGACGAAGATGCCGCGCTGTTTCTCCATCTCGGCGCGGATCTTCTTGCCCATGGCGCGGCGCAGCAGGTCGGCGCCGCCCAGCGAATAGCCCGCCATCTTCTGGGCGATCTGCATCACCTGCTCCTGGTAGACCATGATGCCGTAGGTCTCTTCCAGGATGCCGCGGATCGAGGGATGCGGCGCGTCCCACTTCTCGCCGTGCTTGCGCGCGCAGTAGGCGGGAATGTTGACCATCGGTCCCGGGCGATAGAGCGCGTTGGCCGCGATCAGGTCCTCGAACCGGTCGGGGCGCATCTGGCGCAGGACATCGCGCATGCCCTGGCTTTCGAACTGGAACACCCCGCCGGTGTCGCCGCGCTGGAACAGGTCGAACGTTCCGGGATCGTCAAGAGGAACATGGGCCAGATCGACATCGATGCCGCGCTTGTGCAGATAGCCCACGGCACGCTGGAGAATGGTCAGCGTGGTCAGGCCGAGGAAGTCGAACTTCACCAGCCCAGCCTGCTCGACGTATTTCATCGAGTACTGCGTGACCAGGAAATCGGATTTCGGATCGCGGTAGATCGGCACGAGGTCGGTCAGCGGCTTGTGGCCGATCACCACGCCGGCGGCATGCGTGCTGGTGTGGCGGTAGAGTCCCTCGACCTGCAGGGCGACTTCGAGCAGGCGCCTGACCGCCTCGTCCTCCTCGCGCAGCTGCTGGAGCTTGGGCTCTCCGTCGATCGCCTGCTGCAACGTAACCGGCTTGGCGGGGTTGTTGGGGATCAGCTCGGCCACCTTGTTGACCTGGCCGAACGGCAGCCCCAGGGCCCGCCCCACATCGCGAACCGCTGCGCGGGCCTGCAATTTTCCGAAGGTGATGATCTGCGCCACGCGGTCGAAGCCGTATTCGCGGCGGACGTATTTGATGACCTCGTCGCGGCGCTCCTGGCAGAAGTCCACGTCGAAGTCGGGCATCGAGATGCGTTCGGGGTTGAGGAACCGCTCGAACAGCAGGTTGAAGCGCAGCGGGTCGAGTTCGGTGATGGTCAGCGCCCAGGCCGTCAGCGAGCTGGCGCCCGAACCGCGCCCCGGCCCCACCGGGATGCCATGCGCCTTGGCCCACTGGATGAAGTCGGCCACGATGAGGAAGTAGCCCGGGAACTTCATCTTCGAGATGACGTCGAGTTCGTAGGTCAGGCGCTCGCGGTAGTGCTTCTCCGTCTCCGCGTCGGGCTGCATCACCTGGAAGCGCTTCTCCAGCCCCTCCCAGGCCATCTTGCGCACCGTCTCCTCCTCGGTGGCGCCCTCGCGCACCTTGGGGCAGACCGGCAGCATCGGCTTGTGCTTCTCGGCCATCACGGCGCATTGTTGTGCAATCGCAATGGTATTGTCGCACGCCTCGGGCAGGTCGGCGAACAGCTTGCGCATCTCGGCGGCCGGCTTGAACCAGTGCTCTGCCGTAACGTGGCGGCGGTCGGGGTCGGAGATCAGCCGGCCCTCGGCGATGGCCAGCAGCGCGTCGTGTCCCTCGTGCATCTCGGGGCGGGCGAAATAGGCCTCGTTGGTGGCCACCAGCGGCACGTCGTGCGCGTCGGCCAGTGCGATCAGCCCCGGCTCGACGGCCCGCTCCACCGGCAGGCCATGGCGCTGCAACTCCATGATCGTGCGTCCGGGGAACGCCTCGAGGAAGGCCGAGAACATCCGCTCGGCCTCGTCCTTCTGCCCCTCGGCGAGGAGGCGGCCGATCGGCCCCTGCGCTCCGCCGGCGAGCAGCAGCAGCCCCGAGGCGCGCGCGCAGATGCGCTCCAGCGGAAGCTGCGGCTTGTCCGCCGGGTCGGTCTCGAGAAAACCCTCCGAGGAAAGATGCTGGAGCTGGGCGAACCCCTCGGCATTCTGCGCCAGCAGCACGATCGGGTCGGGCGGCAGGGCGGGGTTGTCGGCACGGGTGACGTGGAGCTGGCAGCCGATGATGGGCTGCACCCGGTGCTGCGCGCAGTACTGCGAGAACTCCAGCGCCCCGAACATGTTGCCCGAGTCGGTAATGGCCACCGCCGGCATGCCCGCCTGTTCGGCGAGAATGGCGAGCTTGTCGGCCTTGATGGCGCCTTCGCTGAGCGAATAGGCTGTGTGTACGCGGAGATGGACGAAATCGGCGTGTGGCATGGGACCAGTGTAGGCTGCCCCGGCACGTCCCGGAAGCACTGCCTGCGCGTCGCTACTCCCGCGACAGGACGCGCTCGATCCGCCGATCGGGGATCAGCCACACCAGCGCCACCAGCGTGTAGATGGCGTCGGCCGCCGCCGCGGAGAGGAAGGCCGCCCCGCAGCCGGCCAGATAGAGCACCACCGAGGCCTTGCTCTTGATGTCGCGGCCGAGCGCGCGGGCGAGCGGGGATTCGTGCTCCCGCCGGCGCTGGCTGCGAACGATGACCCCTTCCAGCACGAACCAGGCCAGCGCGCACATCAGCAGGACGCCCCCGTAGAGCGCCGCCGGAAGCGCCGCCGCGCGATGCTCGTCGGTCCAGGCCGTGGCGAAGGGAATGAGGGAAAGCCAGAACAGCAGATGGAGGTTGGCCCACAGGATGCCGCCGGTCACCCGCGGCACCAGATGGAACAGATGGTGGTGGTTGTTCCAGTAGATCGCGACGTAGAGAAAGCTCAGCACGTAGGCCAGGAACGTCGGCGCCAGCTCGAGCAGCGCCGCGGCATCCTCCCCATGCGGCGCCTTCAGCTCCAGCACCATGATAGTAATGATCACGGCCAGCACGCCATCGCTGAACGCCGTCAGTCTCTCGCGCGACATCGTCCCTCCGACGGTCCCCGGCGCATAGACGGGCACCCCGGTG
Organism: uncultured Acetobacteraceae bacterium; assembly: GCA_937874445.1. Lineage (GTDB taxonomy): Bacteria > Pseudomonadota > Alphaproteobacteria > Acetobacterales > Acetobacteraceae > Rhodovastum. Next base: position 15,100 of record CALNAL010000232.1, read on the forward strand.
ACGGCGGCAAGGAAAATCCGCGCGAGGGCGGGCTACTCGCCGGGGTCGTCGGAACTGGAACTGTCGTGGCTGGCGGCACTCGGGGTGGCCGCGTCGGGCGTGGCGCTATCCTGGTCGGGCGCGAGCGTGCTGTCCGACAACGAAATGACGTCGCGCGAGATCTCGTGGCTGATCATCGAGCCGGGATGGTCGGGGTCGGGGCAGGAGGCGGAGCGCACCCGGATGGCCTGGCCGTTCCCGATCGGGCGGTCCCAGTTGAACACCTCGCAGGGCTTGCCGTCGGGGCCCTTGACCGTGCCGCCCGGCTGGGCGGCGTAGTTGCCGTACTGGGCGCCAACGCCGTTGTCGACATTCATCGGCCGCATGTCGTTGCCGGATGACGACCCGCACGCCGCCAGCCCCAGCGCCAAGAAACCACAGACGGCCAGACTCGTTGCACGCACCATGAAGGCTTCCTCTTCGAGGCGGGCGGGCCGGTATCGACTCGCCGCAGACATAGTCAGTATAGCCGAAACGACATCGTCAGGCCGTGACCGCTCAAGCGGGCACCACGCAGCCGTCGCGCAGGGTGACCGTGCGGTCCATGCGGGCGGCCAGCTCGGGGTTGTGGGTGGCGATCAGCGCCGCCAGCCCCTCGGCCCGCACCATGCGCAGCAGCTCGTCGAACACCACGCCGGAGGTATGCACGTCAAGATTGCCGGTGGGCTCGTCGGCCAGCAGCACGGCCGGGCCGTTGGCCAGCGCCCGGGCGATGGCGACGCGCTGCTGCTCGCCGCCCGAGAGCTTGCCCGGCAGATGCTCGACCCGCTCGGCCAGCCCGAAGGAATCGAGCAGGGCCCGCGCGCGCACCTCGGCCTCGCGGCGCGAGCGCCCGGCGATCATCTGCGGCAGCACGACGTTCTCCAGCGCGGTGAACTCGCCGAGCAGGTGGTGGAACTGGTAGACGAAGCCGATGCGCCCGCGCCGGATCGCGGTGCGGGCGGCATCCGAAAGCGCGCCGGCATCGCGCCCGTCCACCCGCACCTCGCCGCCGTCGGGCTTCTCCAGCAGGCCGGCGAGATGCAGCAGCGTGGACTTTCCCGAGCCCGAGGGCGCCACCAGCGCCACGATCTCGCCGCGCCGCACGGTGAGATCGACCCCGCGCAGCACTTCCAGCGCGCCGCCCCCGCCGCGATAGGTGCGCACCACGCCGGCCAGCTCCAGGGGAAGCGACTCACTCATGGCGCAGCGCCTCCACCGGGTCGGTCCGCGCGGCCTTCCAGCTCGGATAGAGCGTGGCCAGCAGCGACAGCACCAGCGCCATCCCCACCACCTGCGCCACCTCCTGCCACTGCAGCACCGCCGGCAGGCGCGAGAGGAAATAGACCTCGGGGTTGAAGAGGTTGGTGCCGGTCAGGCTCTCCAGCACGTGGCGGATGCGCTCGATGTTGAGGCAGAACACCACGCCGAGCAGCGTGCCGAGCAGCGTGCCCGCCACCCCCACCGAGGCGCCGCACAGCAGGAAGATGCGCATGATCGCCCCCTGCCCCGCCCCCAGCGTGCGCAGCACCGCGATGTCGCGCGTCTTGTCCTTCACCATCATGATCAGGCTGGAGATGATGTTGAAGGCGGCCACGATGATGATCAGCGTGAGGATGAGGAACATCACGTTGCGCTCGACCTCGACCGCGGCGAAGAAGCTGTTGTTGGACTGCGTCCAGTCCACCACCCGCACCGGGGCGCCGGCGAGGGCGCGGCGGATGGCGGCGTTGACCTCGCCCACATGGTCGGGGTCGCGCGTGACCACCTCGATCTGGGTGATCGCACCGGGCAGGCGCAGATAGAGCTGCGCCGCCTCCAGCGGCAGGAAGACGAAGCTGGTGTCGGCCTCGTTGAAGCCGACCTTGAAGATCGCCACCACCCTGTAGGCCTTGATGCGCGGGATGGTGCCGATCACCGTGGCCTCGCCCTGCGGGGAGAGCATGTCCACCCGCGAGCCGATGCCGAGTCCCAGCCGCTGCGCCAGCCCCGCCCCCACCGCGATGGCGTCGGGGCCGGTGAAGGCGTCGAGCGAACCGGCGAGGATGTGGTCGGAAACCACGGACATCGCCTTGAGGTCGCTCTGGCGGATGCCGCGCACCAGGCCGAAGGTGAGCGCGGCCCGCCCGCTGGTCAGCCCCACCTGGCCCTCGGCGATGGGCACCGCCGAGACCACGCCCGGCACGGCGCGGATGCGCGGCAGCATCTCCTCGTATTGCACGAGGGGGGCGCCGTTGCCGTACACGCCGAGATGGCCGTTGAGCCCGAGAATGCGGTCCATCAGCTCGATGCGGAAGCCGTTCATCACGCTCATGACGATGATGAGGGTGGCCACCCCGAGCGCGATGCCGACCAGGGAGAAGATGGCGATGACCGAGACGAAGCGCTCGCCGCGGCGCGCCCGCAGGTAGCGCCCGGCGACGGTGCGCTCGAAGGCGTTGAACATGCTGTTTCAGCCCGCGCGCGCGAGGCCGCCTTCGCGGATGTGTGCGAGAGCGTCCTCCAGGGACAGCTCGACCCGCTCGCCGGAGGCGCGGCGCTTGAGCTCGACCCGCCCGGCCGCCGCCCCGCGCGGACCGACCACGATCTGCCAGGGATGGCCGGAGAGGTCGGCGTCGGCGAACTTCACGCCGGCGCGCTCGGGGCGGTCGTCGTAGAGGGCCTCGGCGCCGAGGGCCTTGTAGGCGGCCTCGCACATCGCGTCGCAGGCGGCGTCGCCCTGCTTGAGGTTGAGGATCGCCGCCGCCCAGGGCGCCACGCTGTCGGGCCAGATGATGCCCGCGTCGTCGTGGCTGGCCTCGATGATGGCCCCCACCAGACGCGACACGCCGATGCCGTAGCTGCCCATGAAGGGGGTCAGCGGCTTGCCGTCGGGGCCGGCGATGGAGAGCCCCATCGGCTCGCTGTACTTCTTGCCGAAGTAGAAGATGTGCCCCACCTCGATGCCCCGCCCCTCGCGACGGCGCTCCGCGGCCAGTCCGGCCCAGCGCGGGTCGGCGGCGTCGTGCTTCTCGTCGGTGGCGGCGTAGGGGGTGGTGATCTGGGTGAAGAAGCTCTCCAGGTCCTGCGGATTGGCGTAGTCGAAGGCGGACTTCAGCCAGTCCTGCTCCTCGAAGGCGGCGTCGTAATAGACGGCGCTCTCCCCGGTGGGCGCGAGGATGATGAACTCGTGGCTGAGGTTGCCGCCGATCGGGCCGCTCTCGGCCTGCATCGGGATGGCGTGCAGGCCCATGCGCTGGAAGCTGCGCATGTAGGCCAGCATCATGCGGCGGTAGGAGACCACCGCGTCCTCGTAGGAGAGGTCGAAGGAGTAGCCGTCCTTCATGAGGAACTCGCGCCCGCGCATCACGCCGAAGCGGGGGCGCACCTCGTCGCGGAACTTCCACTGGATGTGGTAGAGCATCTGCGGCAGCTCGCGGTAGGACTTCACCGACTGGCGGAAGATGTCGGTAATCATCTCCTCGTTGGTCGGGCCGTAGAGCATCTCGCGGTCGTGGCGGTCGCGGATGCGCAGCATCTCCGGGCCGTAGGCGTCATAGCGGCCGGAGGCGCGCCAGAGGTCGGCCGACTGGATGGTCGGCATGAGGATTTCCTGCGACCCCGAGGCGTCCTGCTCCTCGCGCACGATCCGGGTGATCTTCTGCAGCACCCGCCAGCCCGAGGGCAGCCAGGCATAGATGCCCGCCGAGGTCTGGCGGATCATGCCGGAACGCAGCATCAGCCGGTGCGAGGCGATCTGCGCCTCGGCAGGGGTTTCCTTGAGGGTCGGCACGAGGCTGTGGGCGAGACGCATTTGGCAATCCGTTTAAAAGTGGGGGGCCGTTCAGGCAGGAGATTTTGCGGCGGACCCTAGAACATGCCGGGCTCCGTTTGAAGCACCGATGCATACCGGCGCCCCGCGCGACGGGGATGCGCCGCGCCGTGCGCACGGCGATCGCGGAGAGGGACGGGTAAGCGAAGCAAGGCGAAGTCTTCTTTTCCTGAAGGAAAAGAAGCAAAAGGACTTTATTCTTTTGGCTCC
>CALNAL010000233.1 GCA_937874445.1 uncultured Acetobacteraceae bacterium
GGTTTTGGTCATGGATTCTTCCGGTCAAATTTTTCCGGAACGCAGCGAGAGTGTCATACGGCCATGAACCAACGGCTAACGCCCATGCCGGGGCGTCCCCGGCAGAAGGGGGCGGCGGATTAACCAATTCGCTAGGCGTGTCGCGGAAACTGCAACGGCAGCGAACACGGCGAGACGGACCCATTTTTCCCATGATGACCTTTGCGCCCCAGGACGCCTCTTCCCAGCCGCATCGGCGGGGTATCGATTCTTCCGGACCGGGGGGGGTGCCCGAAGGCGTGGGGCGCGGCGAGGAGATGCGCTTCCTCTCCCGCCATCTGCTGCCCACCGGGGTGCGCAGCGGGCTGGAGGTTCAGATCCGCTGGCCGCGTCCCTGGCGCGGCGCGGGCGAAGGCGGGGCGGGAGGACGGGTGGTCTCCTTCGGCGGGCGGGTGCTGCGCGCCGCCTGCCGCGAGGCGGAGCGCTGGAGCCTGCCGTGGCGGATCTCGGTGGGAGTGGCCGCCTGCCAGATCACCCAGGGGCGGTTGCTCGCCCAGGTCGCCGAGGCGCTCGACGACTCCGGGCTCGACCCCGAGCGTCTCGAGCTGGAACTCTCCGAAGCCACCCTGCTGGAGGCCGATGGCGACATGCTGCTGATGCTCTCGGCGCTGCGCGATCTCGGCACCGGCGTCGGGCTCGACGATTTCGGCGCCGGGCTGGCCAGCCTCTCCCTGCTGCGTCACCTGCCGCTCAGCAGCCTCAAGCTCGACGCCACGCTGGTGCGCAACCTCCCCGCCGATCCCGAGGACTGCGCCCTGGTGGATGCCCTGGTGGTGGCGGCGCACGGAGCCGGGCTGGAGGTGGTGGCGGCCGGTATCGATTCCGAGCCGCAGCGCGGCTTCCTCGTCGAGAGCGGCTGCGACGCCGGGCAGGGCCGCCTGTTCGGCGGGGCCGCCCCGGCCGGGGCCTTCCGCCCGGATTGAGGCACGGCCTCCTCCAGCGGCCGCGCCGCGGCCGGGAAGGAAGAACCCCGAAAGCTTCATCCATGAAGGCCCCGCGCCTGGCCCGTGCGCGGATCCCTCGTGAAGAAAGTCCTTTTTACGTCCTCATATCTTCAGGAAAAATCACGGTTTCCCGTTTCCCTGGGGAAGATCCAGCCCGCGACACGCCCGGCGATCATTCCACTTGCGCGACCACGGGACGGGTGGATCTGGCCGGCGCCTGTCCACGAAGCAACTTGCGCCGCGTCCCGATTGCCGCCATCTGCGTTGCAGCATGATGCGGAACAATCGTCGATGACGGAAACCAGCCCCGAACCTGCGTCCCCTCCCGATCCTCTTGCCGGCGAGATCCTGCGTCAGCTCGCCGCCCCCGGCGTGCGCTCTCTCACGCCGGCGGACATCGCCCGGGCCCTGGCCCCAGGGGGGGAGCCGGGCGCGGAGTGGCAGGCGCGCCTGCCGGAGGTGCGCCGCCTCGCCCTGGTGCTCGCCCGTGCCGGGCAAATCGACATTCTCCGCCATGGCCGGCCCGTCGATCCGGCCGCCCCGGTGCGCGGGGTGATCCGCCTGCGTCTGCACCTCGCCACGGGAGAGAGCATTGCACAACATCCGTGAGTTCCTGGCCGACGCCTGGCATCTGGCCAAGCCCTACTTCACCCGCTCCGAGGAACGGCGCATCGCCTGGCTGCTGCTGGTCGCGGTGGTCGCCATGCGCCTGGTGCTGGTGGCCATGGAAGTGGTGCTCAGCTTCTGGAACAACGCCTTCTTCAACGCGTTGCAGGACAAGGACTGGCAGAGCTTCATCGACCTGCTGCTGTTCTACAAGCGCACCGCCTCCGGCGGCATCCTGCCCGGGTTCTGCGGCGTCGCCGTGGCCTACATCCTGATCGCCGTCTATCGCATCTACCTCACCCAGGGGCTGCAGATCCGTTGGCGGCGCTGGATGACGCGCGAGTTCGTCGGGGCCTGGCTCGCGCACCGCTCCTATTACCGCATCAGCCTGCTCGCCCCGGCCGCGGGGGAGGCCGCGAGCGGCATCGAGAACCCCGACCAGCGCATCGCCGAGGACCTGCGCGACTTCATCGGCGATTCCATCGCCGGCAGCCGCGGCATTCTCTCGCTCGGCATCGACCTGCTTTCCAATGTCGTTTCGCTGTTCAGCTTCATCACCATCCTGTGGACCCTCTCGGGACCGATGACGCTCTTCGGCCTTTCCATCCCCGGCTACATGGTGTGGGTGGCGCTGATCTATGCGGTGCTCGGAACGGTGGCGACGCATTTCGTCGGCCGGCCGCTGGCGGCGCTGAACTTCCGCAAGCAGAAGGTCGAGGCGGATTTCCGTTTCGCCCTGGTGCGGCTGCGCGAGAACACCGAGGGGGTGGCGTTGCAGGGCGGGGAGGCGGAAGAAAGCCGCAACCTGCTGATGCGCTTCGAGGCGCTGGCCGCCAACTGGTGGGCGCTGATGCGCCGCTACAAGTTCCTCACCGCGCTCACCGCCGGATATGCGCAGGTGGCCTCGGTGTTTCCCATCGTGGTGGCGGCCCCGCGCTACTTCGCCGGGCAGATCCCGCTGGGCGCGCTGACCCAGACGGCCGGCGCCTTCGGCCAGGTGCAGGGGGCGATGTCGTGGTTCGTCGATACCTACGCCGCCCTGGCCGCCTGGCGCGCCACCATCGAGCGTCTGGCCACCTTCCATCGCGCCATCGAGGCGGCGCGCGCGGCCGAGGGCGAGGGCATGCGTCCCGGCCCGGAGACGACGGATTTCGAACTGCGCGATGCCACGCTGGCCCTGCCCGACGGGCGCGCCTTGCTGGAGGGCACCACCCTCACCCTGCGTCCGGGCGAATCGGTGGTGGTCACGGGCCGTTCCGGTTCGGGAAAATCGACGCTGTTCCGTGCGCTCGCGGGCATCTGGCCGTTCGGCCGCGGCGAGCTGCGACGTCCTGTGGGAGGGGCGCTGTTCCTGCCGCAGCGGCCCTATCTGCCGCTCGGCACGCTGCGCCACGCGCTGGCCTATCCCGCCGCGCCGGGGGCCTTCCCCGAGGCGGAGTTGCGCGAGGTGCTGGCGGCGGTGGGATTGGGCGCGTTGGCTGGCCGGCTTGAAGTGGAGGAGGACTGGTCGCACCGGCTTTCGGGGGGCGAACAGCAGCGGCTGGCGATCGCCCGTGCGCTGCTGGTGCGGCCGGAGTGGCTGTTTCTCGACGAGGCCACCGCGAGCCTCGACCCGCAGGGCGAGGCCGACCTCTACCAGCTGTTGCGCCAGCGCCTGCCGCGCACCGCAATAATATCGATAGCGCATCGTCCTGCCGTGGCCCAGTGGCATGCCCGCCACCTGGTGTTCGAGCGCCCTGCCGAGGGGCCGGGGCGGCTGACGGAGGCGGGGCCCGCCTGAGGCGGCAGGAAGGAAGGCCTTCTTTTTCCTGAAGGAAAAAGAAGCAAAAAGGACTTTTGTTCGTTTGGCTCCGCGCGGTTTTCAGCCGCTGAGCTTAACGAATGAAGCTTTCTTGGTTCTTCTTGCTCGCAAGACGAACACCTTGCCTTGCTTGCCTTTCCAAACGGCGGTTGGGGCCTTTCCTCCGGGCCGTTTTGGCGCGATGTTGCCTGCCTTCGTTATCTCGGGGGAGTGCCGCATGACCATTTCCGCGCTGGGCCGTCGTCTCGGGCAGGCCGAACGCCTGCGCATCCGTGCGGGCGAGATCACCGGCCCCACCGCCGGCCTCGCACCGGGCAACGTGCAAGCGAATCTCGCCATCCTGCCGCGTGAGCTGGCCGAGGATTTCCTGAGATTCTGCCAGGCGAATCCCAAGCCCTGCCCGCTGCTCGCGGTGTCCGAGCCCGGCGCGGTGACACTGCCGGCCCTGTGCACGGATCTGGACATCCGCACCGACGTGCCGCGCTACCGCGTCTGGAAGCGCGGCGAGCTGGTGGACGAGCCTACCGACATCACGCACGTCTGGCGTGACGACCTGGTGGTGTTCGCGCTCGGCTGCTCGTTTTCCTTCGAGGACGCCCTGGTCGAGGACGGGCTCGACGTGCGCCACATTTCCTGCCGCACCAACGTGCCGATGTTCCGCACCAGCGTGCCGACCCATCCTGCCGGGCGCTTCCATGGGCCGCTGGTAGTGTCGATGCGGCCCTTCACGCCGGCCGATGCGATCCGCGCGGTGCAGATCACCTCGCGTTTTCCCTCGGTGCATGGCGCGCCGGTGCATCTCGGTCTGCCCGAAGCGATCGGCATCAAGGACATCAACAAGCCCGACTACGGCGATCCGGTGCCGGTGAAGCCGGGCGAGCTGCCGGTCTTCTGGGCCTGCGGGGTCACGCCGCAGTCGGTGATTGCCGAGGTGCGGCCGGAGTTCTGCATCACCCACGCGCCGGGGGCGATGCTCATCACCGACCTGCGCAATTCCAACTTCGCGGTCTAGAGCCTGCCTGCATTCCCTTGAATCGCTGATGGACTCTCGCGCCTTGCAGGAGCGGGAGTCCGCGGCGATCGTGCCTGGCCAGCCGGAGTGTTCCCGCTACAACCAAGTGTTGGACCATGATATACGAACATTCTCGTCAAGACAGGCATCCAAGTTTCAATGGATATTTCCGATACGACCGTTCCGGAGTCACTTGAATCTGTTCCGGCGGGTGCCGCCGTGGCCCCTGTCCGGCGTCCGGCCGTGCCGGCCCTCTACAAGGCATTCGCCATCCTCGATCTGCTGGCGCGGCAGGGGAAGTGCAGTTTTACCGTGATCCAGCGGGAACTTGGCCTGCCCAAGAGCAGCGCGCATCAGTTGATCGCGGCCCTGTGCGACCTCGGTGCGCTGCAGACGGATCCATCGGGGGGCTATCTGCTGGGGCTGCATCTCTGCGAGCTGGGGGCGATCGCGACCTCGCAGCGCTCCATCGAGCAGACGGCGCTGCCCTTCCTGCGGCGGCTGGCGCAGGAGGTGAACATGACCTGCCATCTTGGCATTCTCGAAGGCGGGGAGGCCGTCTATCTCGCGAAGGTCGAGGGGGAGCAGGAAATCCGCATCAACACCTGGGTCGGCAAGAGGCTTTCTCTTTCGCGCTCGGCGCTGGGAAAGGCGCTGCTGGCCTGGCAGCCCGAGGAGGAGCGGCAGCGACTGATCGCGGGCATCGACTGGGTCGCCAGGACCGCGCACAGCATCACCGACGCGGCGACGCTGCGGCGTGGCCTGGAGGAAACCCGTGCGCGCGGCTGGGCAACCGACGACGAGGAGGATGGGCCGAACATCCGCTGCGTGGCGGCCCCCATCTTCGACCGCGACCAGAACGTGATCGCCGCCCTCAGCGTCGTTTCCACGGTGCTCCAGGTGCAGACTTCCGACTTTCCCAGGATCGGCGCGCGCGTCTGCACAGTGGCCGCGGAGATTTCGCGCGCGCTTGGCTCGCGCTGAGACGGCACTCCCAGCCGGAAGGGCAAGGCAGATACGAAAAGGGGCAGGCCGCATGACCTGCCCCTTTTGAAATTCCTCAAAGAAAATCAGCTGGCTTTCGTTTCCATGGCGTTCCCGTCGGGCTGCGTCGCCGGAGTGCTTCCTATTTCCATGGAGCGATTGAAGTCGATCGCCAGGGAGGAAACGAGATAGCCGATGGCGGCCACAGTAAAGAACATCATCGCCCCGTAGTAGGAACCTGTCGCCTGGATGATCATGCCGACCACGATCGGCACGATGGCGGAAGTGAGGTTGGAGCAGAAGTTCATGGTGCCGCAGATCGTTCCCGCCTTGGACTGGGCGCCGAGCAGCCCCGGCACCGACCAGTAGACGCTGGCCCAGCGTAGCGGGAACAGCGCGAGTGTCAGCAGCGCGACCACGGCCATGTGGTTGGAGACCTGCGTCACCGCCCACAGGCAGACGCCGGAGGTGACGGCCGAGATCGCGAACAGGGTGTGGAACACGGTATTGGGCTTGCCGCCCGCCTTGCGCCACTTGTCGGCGATGATCCCTCCGATCTGCTGGCCCACGAAGCAGAGGAAGAACATGATGGCCACGGCCGTGCCCATCGACTTGAGGTCGAAGCCGTAGGTGTCCTTGAGATAGAGCGGGGTCCAGGTCATCAGGCCGTAGAACACCCACGAATAGCACGACCAGCCGCAAACCAGGGCCAGAACGTTACGCTGTCGAAGGTAAGGCAACGCCTCGCGCAGACGGAACTTTTCGGCTTTGCCCTGCGATTTTGTTCCAGATTCGATCCAATTGAGTTCGGCTGTGTTGACGCGGGGATGCTCAGAGGGGCGGGTGCGGATGAAGAAGTAGGCGACCAGTCCTACCACCATGGTTCCCACGCCAGCAATCAGGAAGGCGGAGCGCCAGGAATCGAAGACGGCGATCAGGCTAGTGATGATGACCGCACCCACGGCGGTTCCCATCGGCGCGCCGCCATCGAGCAGCATCGAGCCGCGGCCGCGTTCGTTGGGGGTCAGCCAGTTGCCCATCAGCTTGGCGCCGGCCGGCATCACCGGGGCTTCCGCCACGCCGAGCCCGAGGCGGGTGAAGGCGAATGAGGTCGTGCCGCCGCACAACGCGCCGAGGCCCTGGAAGGCGCCCCAGATGATAGTTGCGGTCACGATCAGGGTGCGCGGCGTGAGCAGGTCGGCTAGCAGCCCGCAGGGGATCTGCATCAGGGCATAGGCCCAGAAGAACATACTGTTGAGCCAACCGATGACGCGCGCATCCTCGATATGGAAATCGGCGACGATGTGAGGCATTGCGATGGCGAGAGAGGCACGATCGACATAGTTGATCGTGCCCAGGATCAACATGAGGATGAAGATTTCCCAGCGGATGCTGGTCGGCTTTTGAGAGTGTTCGGAGGGAGGCATCTGTGAGGCTTTCTTGGTTTCCGTTGCCCGGGAGTATCCGGAGAGGGCGTTCCGTCCCCTCCGGATTCCCGGTTACATGATCGCGCCGATATGCCATGGGGCGAATTCGAGCTGGCCGTACCCGTAGTTCTCGCTCTTGGTGCGCTCGCCCGAGGCGACGCGGAGGATCATCTCGAAGATCTCCTCGCCGACTTTTTCGATGGAGGTATCGCCGTCGACGATGCCGCCGCAGTTGACATCCATGTCCTCGGACTGGCGGTTCCACAACGGCGTGTTGGAGGCGGCCTTGATGGAGGGAATCCCGGTGCCGCCGTAGGCCGAGCCGCGGCCGGTGGTGAAGACCATGATGTTCGCGCCGCCGGCGATCTGGCCGGTGGTGGCCACGGCGTCGTAGCCTGGGGTGTCCATGAACACCATGCCCTTCTCGGTGACCGGCTCGGCGTATTCGTAGACTGCCGTGAGCGGGCTGTGGCCGGCCTTGGCGATGGCGCCGAGGGATTTTTCGAGGATGGTGGTCAGCCCACCCGCCTTGTTGCCGGCGGAGGGGTTGTTGTTCATTTCGCTATGGGTACGGGCGCAGTAGTCCTCCCACCAGCGGATGCGATCGACCAGCTTGCGTCCCACGGCCTCGGTGGTGGCGCGGCGCGTGAGGAGGTGCTCGGCCCCGTAGATCTCGGGCGTCTCGGAGAGCACGGCGGTGCCGCCATGGGCGACCAGCCGATCGACCGCGTTGCCGAGCGCGGGATTGGCGGAAATGCCAGAGCAGCTGTCGGATCCGCCGCATTCCAGCGCCAGCACCAGCTGGCTGGCCGGCACACTCTGGCGCACCGCCTGGTTGACGATCGGCAACATCTCCTCGACCATGGCGATGCCGCGCGCGATGGTCTTGCCGGTGCCGCCGGTTTCCTGGATGGTCATGGTGCGGAGCATCGGTCCCTCGACGAGGCCCTGCTGCTTCATCATCACGGGGATCTGGTTGCTCTCGCAGCCGAGCCCGACGATGATGACCCCGGCGAAGTTGGGGTGGCGCGCATAGCCGGCCATGGTCCGGCGCATCACCTGCATGGCCTCGCCCTCGAATCCGACGGCGCAGCCAAGGCTTTGTGGAAGCGAAACGACCCCATCGACATTGGGGTAGTCCTTGAGCGCATCGCCGCCGAAATGGTCGGCGATGCGGCGGATGGCCGTGGCGGAACAGTTCACCGAGGAGATCAGGGCGATGTAGTTGCGCGTGCCGATCCGTCCGTCCGGCCGCACGAAGCCCTGGAAGGTGCGTTCCTGCGCGGCGCGGGCGAGGGGGGCGTTCTCGGTGGCAAAGGCGTAATCGCGGGCAAACTCGTCGCCCATGCCGAGGTTCTGCAGATGAACGTGCTCGCCGGGCGCGATGTCCGCGGTGGCAAAGCCGATGATCTGGTTGTAGCGCCGCACCGGCTGGCCCTTGGCCAGGGCGTGCACGGCGACCTTGTGGCCGAAGGGGATGTCCTGCCTGAGCTTCAGCCCGGAAGGCAGGATCTGGCCGGCAGAGAGCGGCATGCGCGCGATGACGACGTCGTCGTTCGCATGCAACTGGATGGTCGGGGATTGTGGGTCTGACATGGAAGTTTCGTTTTCCTCCTCGTCTGGATGGATGGCCCGGTCAGGGCGAAACTGGGGTGTGCCGGTGCGGGGTCACCCTGTGGCAGGCAGGACTCCGGCGGTGATGAGAACCTTCTTGAGCTCTGCCTTGGTCTCGTCGGAGGGCGGCAGGGTCGGCGAGAGAACCGCCGGGGAGATGTCCAGGCCGGTCAGGCGGATGGCTTCCTTGACGACGCCGAAGAAAGGCGTGTCGAGAGCATAGATCCGCGAGAGTCTGGCGAGCCGCCGCTGCAGGAGGAGCAGGCTCGCGAAGTCCTGCTCGCAGAAGGCCCGGTAGATGCCGCAGCAGATGTCGGGCGCGAAGTTGGCCGTGGCGGGCACGCCGCCGTCGCCGCCGTCGAGGAGGTTGTCGATCATCAGCTCGTCGAAGCCGGAGAAGACGAGAAAGTCCGGCCGCGCGCCCTTCACCGCGACGACGAGTTCGCGGGTGTGGCCCGGGTTCTCGACGGTGTCCTTGATGCCGACGATGTTCGGGCAGGCGAGGGCCAGGCGCCGGACCAGGCCGACGGTGAGTTCCTGGCCGGTCAAGGCTGGGAAATTGTAGAGGATGACAGGAAGTTCGAGCGTCTCGGCGATCCTGCGATAGTGCCGGAACAGCGCCTCCTCGGTGAGATGCGCGTAGTAGGGGTTGACCACGAGCGCGGCATCGGCGCCGACGCTGGCGGCGTGGCGGCCGTAGTCGATGACCTCTTCGGTGCCGGGGGCGCTGATGCCGAGCAGCAGGGGGAGGCGGCCGGCCACCTGGCGCCCGGCGAAGGCGGCAACCTCTTTCCGTAGGGCGGGAGGCATGTGGCAGAACTCGCCGCCGCTGCCGAGGAGGAGCAGGCCGTTCACGCCCGAGGCGATGAGGCGCTCGAGCAGCGCCGCCATTCCGGCCTGATCGAGATGGCCCTGGTCGTCGACGATGGTGGGGACGGGCGGAATGATACCCTTGAGAGCGGAAATAGGCATGAGAGGGCTTCTTTCTCCGGAAGGATAGTTCAACATAAAGAACTAAGTTCCTAATGTTGAACATTGTGTAGCACGCCCCCGCCGCCCGGACAAGCGGCCGGGGCGAGACGCAATGGGTTTTCCGGGAGAAAGCGCCCTCGGGAACACGTCGCCCCGCAGACGCAAACGGCGCGAGGCCGTAGTTGCCGTCGCGCCGGAAACCGGTCCGGGGGGGACGGATGATGACCCGTCTCCCCCTCTGAAGGTTCCTCCCCCCGCCCTAACAAAGGATCGGAACCTCAGCCCGGGGGCGACCGGCAACCCCGGGACAGCGCTATCGGCGCATCAGAGCAGATGCGCCGCCTTGAGAAGCTGGGCCACCTGCGCGCGGGCTTCCGGCGAGAGCGGCCGGGCCGGCGGCATCACCGCGGTGGAGATGTCGAGCCCGGTCAGCCGGATGGCCTCCTTGATGACCGCGAAGAAGGGAGTCTCGATGTCGTAGATCGGAGCCAGCGCGGCGATGGCGCGGTGCATGGCGATGGCCTTGGGGAAGTCGCCGGCCTGCCAGGCGGCGTAGAGCCCGCAGACGATCTGGGGGGCGAAGTTGGAGATCGCGGGAATGGCGCCGTCGACCCCCAGCGCCAGCCCGGTGAGGATCTGCTCATCGAAGCCGGGGAAGACCATGAAGTCGGGACGCGCCTGCCGCACCTCGAGGAGGATCTGGCGGGTGTGGGCGATCTCGGGCACCGTGTCCTTCATGCCGACGATGTTCTCGCAGGCGCGGGTCAGGGCGGTGACCGTCTCGGCGGACATGTCCTGCCCGGTGAGGGCGGGAAAGTTGTAGATCATGACAGGAAGATCGAGCGCGCGGGCGACCTGCTCGTAGTGCAGGCGCAGGTTCCGCTCGCTGAGGTGTACGTAGTAGGGGTTGACCACGAGCACGGCCGTGGCGCCGGCCTTCTGGGCGCACCGGCCGAGGTCGATGGTCTCCAGCGTGCCCGGCGCGCCGATGCCCACCAGCACCGGCACGCGCCCGGCGACATGGGAGATGGCGAATTCGGTGACCTCGCAGCGCATTTCCGCGCTGAGGTGGCAGAACTCGCCGCCGCTGCCGAGCATCAACACGCCGTTGACGCCTGATGCGATGAGGCGGTCGAGCAGGCGAGCCTGGCCGGTCCGGTCGAAACGGAAATCGGACGTGAGGATCGTGGGAACCGGCGGAATGATTCCGTGCAGCAGCGACATGGGACGACGAAACTCCTAGGACGGATGGGGCGGATTCAGACGGCCACTCTCTGCGTGGCCAGCGCGTTCCACCCGAGGTCGCGCGAGATCGCCTGGGCGGTCTCGACCACATTCGGGCGCAGCGTGATCATGCGGTGCTCCGGCATGTATTGGGCGGCGCCGGAGACCGAAATCGAAGCGATGATGAGGCCGGAAGCGTCGCGCACGGGAGCGGCGACGCAGCAGATGCAGGGCTCGTTCTCCTCGATGTCGAAGACGCAGCCGGTGGCGACGTATTCGCGCATGGCGCGGCGGTAGTGGGCCCAGGAGGGCACCGGCGGATGGTCGGGGCCGGGGGGGACGTCGGGCACCGCGGCGTCATAGACGTGCCGCCAGATAGTCTCCTCCTCGTCGAGCAGCAGCGCGCGTCCGACGCCGGTCCAGGCGAGCGGCATGCGGTAGCCGACGCGGCTGTTGGCCTCCAGCTTGCGGGAGCCGGAAATCTTGGTGACATAGAGCACGTCGGCTTGGTCGCGTACCGCCAGATGCACGGTATCACCGGTGGAATCGGCGAGTTTCTGCAGCCAGGGACGGGCGGCGGACGTGATCGAGAGCTGGTCGCGGGCGAGGAAGCCGAGCGTCATCAGCATCGGCCCGAGATGGTATCCTCCCCCGGCGGGGCGGCGGATGTAGCCGGCGGCGGTCAGCGCGGAGAGCAGACGGTGGCAGGTGCTGCGGGTGCAGCCTGCGGCCGCGGCGATGGTCTCCAGTCCGTGCGCACCGCGGGCGACGGCCTCGACCACCGCGAAGGCACGTTCAAGAGTCTGAGTTCCGGAGGGGGTTTTTTCAGGATCTGGCATGGCTGGGAACAACCGTTGACTGGGATGTATCGTGCTGGCCCGGGATGGCGCCAGCGTTGCTCTCATATTATGGGACCGTCTTCCATGATTTGGAACCCTCCAGGGACGCCCCGCCAACCGGTCGCCTGCCCCCGCCGGGCTGCGGCCTGCCTGCGAAAAAAAAGGCAGTTCCGGGCGGGGTTGCATGAAATTCCCGGGAGGTGCGAAGGGTAGCCCATGGCCCTGAGGGAGGCATCCGGGGGGGGTAAGACGCTTCCCACAATATGGGATCATGAATCCATGATGTGGGATGGACCCGGTGACGGCCCCGAGCCGGGGTGCAGGGCGGTGCCCTTTTCCCGGGAAGGAAGACCCGCGAAAGCTGCATCCGCCGAAGCGCTTCGCCAGGAGCGCATGGGAAGCCACGCGAAGGAAGCCATTTTTTACTTCTTTATCCGGAAGGCAAGGAGGCGGCTTTCCCTGTCCTCCCCCGGCGGATCCCCTCCTGAGGGCGGGGACCGCCCGGCCCGGGGCCCCGCTTGACGGCGCCGGGGGGAGGTGGATAGAGTGCAAATGAACATAAACGAACGATGATTTGTTCGTTTTGATGCTGGATGGCTTGGCCCGGGGCGTCGGAGATCGGACGTCGGGGGCGGCCGGCGACGGAGAGCGCGATGAACGCCGAAAAACGGCGTGCCGAGATGGCCCGTTTCATTCTCGAGAACGACGGCGCGGATGTCACGCTGCTGGCCGAGCGCTTTGCCGTCTCGCCGATGACCATCCGCCGCGACCGCAAGATTCTCGTGGCCCAGCAGTGCATCTCTCCCACCCACGGCGGGGCGATGCCGGCCGGCTTCCTCTACGGCGAGCTGCCCTACCGGCAGAAGGCCGCGATCAACCTCGAACGCAAGAGCGCCATCGCCCGTGCGGCCGCGGCCCTGGTCGAGGACAACACCTGCATCGTGCTCGATGCCGGGACCACCACGCTGGAGCTGGCCCGGCTGCTGCTGCCCCGCTCGTTGACGGTGGTCACGGTCGATCTGCACATCGCCCTGCTCCTGTCCGCCTCTCCGACCTTGCGGGTGATCACCCCGGGCGGCGAGGTCGATTCCGCGATCCAGGCGCAGATCGGCGCCGCAGCGGTCGATTTCCTGCAGTCGGTCAACGCGTCCATCGTCTTTCTCGGCAGCGCCGTGTGGGATGCCGGCAAGGGCGTGTCCTGCTCCTCCCTGCTCAAGCAGAAGATCAAGCGGACGATGCTGCGCCGGGCGGAACGTTCCGTGCTGCTGGTGGATTCCTCCAAATACGGCCTGTGCAATCCCTGGGGGGTCGCTCCTCTCGACGATTTCGGCGCCATCATCACCGATGTCGGCCTGACGGCCCGCGCCCGCCGCGAGGTGCGGGGGGCCGGAGGCGGGCTGATGGTTGCCGATGCCCCGGCTTCATGAACGAAATCGAACAAAATGAGATATTTCGAAATAAAACATATCGAAATAGAACGTCCGGGAGAGCAGACATGCCCAGGATCGCCATCGTCGCGGATGACCTGACCGGCGCCAACGCCAACGGCGCCCTGCTGGCCGGCAAGGGATTCACCGCTGCCACCTGCCTCGCGCCCGAGGTCTGGGAGGGCGACGCCTTCGCCGGCATCGACGCCGTGGCCCTCACCACCGACAGCCGCCTGCTGCCCGCGGCCGAGGCGCGCCGGCGGGTGCGCACGGGATTCCGTGCCTTGCTGACGCACGGCAAGCCGGCGGTGCTGGCCAAGCGCATCGATTCCACCCTGCGCGGCAACCTCGGCCCCGAGATCGAGGCGGCCCTGGAGGCCATCGACGCGAGTGGACTCTGGCCGGAGCCGGCGCTGGCGGTGGTGGTGCCCGCCTTCCCCGGCTCGCAACGCATCGCCGTGGGCGGCTATCTGCTGGTCAACGGGGTTCCGCTCGTCCGCTCGCCGATTGCCCGCGAGCCCACCGCCAATCTCGACACCGCGCAGTTCGTCGACCTGCTCACCCGCCAGAGCCGCCTGCAAGTCGCCTGGGTGCCGCTGGCCACGGTGCTGGAGGGGAGGGAGGTGTTGCGCCGCCAGATCCTCGCCCAGCGTGCCGGGGGCGCGCGCATCGTCGCCTGCGACGCCGTCACCGACGAGGACATCGCCACCATCGCCGCGGCGCTGCGCGAGGTTCCCTTCCCGGTGGTGGCGGCCGACCCCGGCCCCTTCACCGCGGCGATGGCCGATGCCCGCATCGGCGCCGCCTCCCGCGCCGAGCTGCACAACAACGTGCTGCTGGTGGTGGGCAGCGTCACCGCCCTGATGCGCCGCCAGATGGAGGCGTTGCGGCTGGCCCGTCCCTGCACCATCACCCGCGTGGACTGTTCCGCCCTGGTCGATCCGGCGCGCCGCGAGGGGGCCGTGGCCGAGGCGGTGGCGGCGGTGTCCGTTCCCGGGGCGGTTGCCCGGGCCGGCAGCGCCGGGGTCTATGGCGTCTGCACCGTCGAACGGGCCGAGGACGTGCTGTCGCTGGAGACGCTCGCCGCCCGCCACGGCATCGACGTGCCGCAGGCGTCGATGCGGATCAACAGCGGCCTGGCCGAGATCGCCGAGGCCCTGCTGGGCGTCCCCGGACTGCGGCTGGGCGGCCTCTACACCTCGGGGGGAGACGTAACAGTTGCTGTAGCGCATCGATTCCGCGCCCTCGGCTTCTCCGTGCGCGACGAGGTCTTTCCGCTGGCGGTCTATGGCCATCTGCTCGGCGGCCGCTTTCCCGATCTGCCCATGGTCACCAAGGGGGGCTTCGTCGGCGACAGCGCCGGCATGGTCCGCTGCATCGACTATCTGGTGACCAAGATCTCCTCGCAGGTGAAGCCTGCCGACAACCAGGGAGTTTCGTGAATGTCCTCCATCATCTGCGTGCCGATGGGCGATCCCGCCGGGGTCGGGCCTGAAATCGTCGCCGCCACCATCGGCGATCCGGTCGTGGCCGGGGAGAGCATCGTCGTGGTCGGCGGCGAGGGAACCCTGCGACACGCTGCGGAAATCATGAAAGTGGCGCCCGAGATTCGCCGCCTCGATCCGCGCGGGAGCATCCGCGCCCAGGCGCGCCCGGGCCTGCTCAATCTCGTTGCGGTCGATGAGTCCGCAATCTCCGGCTTCACCTTTGGAAAGGTGCAGGCGGCGTGCGGACGCATCGCCTACGACTGCATCGCGAAGGCCGTGGCGCTGGCCATGGCCGGGGAGGTCGACGCGGTGGCCACCACGCCGATCAACAAGGAGGCGCTCAAAGCCGCGCAGGTTCCCTTCATCGGCCACACCGAGATCTTCGCCTCGCTCACGAAAACCGCCGACCCGCTGACGATGTTCCAGGTTCATGACCTGCGCGTATTCTTCCTCACGCGGCATCTCTCGCTGATCGATGCCTGCCGCAAGGTGACGAAGGCGCGCCTGGTGGACTACATCCGCCGCAGCACCCTCGCGCTGCGCCAGCTCGGCATCGACAATGCCAGTCTTGCCGTGGCCGGGCTCAATCCGCACTGCGGCGAGCATGGCCTGTTCGGCGACGAGGAGGGGCGCGAGATCGTCCCGGCCGTGGCCGAGGCGCAGGCCGCGGGCTTCAACGTGGTGGGGCCGAAGCCGGCGGATTCGGTGTTCCACTTCGCCGCCGAGGGCGCCTGGGACGCGGTGCTCTCGCTCTATCACGACCAGGGACACATCGCGACCAAGATGGTGGATTTCCACCGCACGATCTCGCTCACGCTCGGCATGCCGATCCTGCGGACATCGGTCGATCACGGCACCGCCTTCGACATTGCCGGTACCGGCCGGGTCAATCCGGTGAGCATGGTCGAGGCGGTGCGCCTGGCGGCGCTCTATGCCGGAAACTTCAGGAGGAATGCCGACCGCGCCGGCGATTGAGGCCGCGCGCGCCTCCGGTTCCGGTCGCCGTGCCGGAGCCGGCGGCGCCGCGGAGCACGAAAACCAAGGGAGAGACGAACCAAAACCGCGACACGCTGCGGGTTTCGGTCGCTTCGAAAAAGAAAAGAAAGGACCGCACGTATGGAACGAATGATACCGGCCAAGCGATGGGGATACGTCATTCCCATGGCGGTGATCATGTACATCCTCGCCTACGTCGATCGCATCAACGTGGCGATGATCATGCCGTACATCGATCAGAGCTTCGGCCTGACGGCGAAGGATGCCGGTTTCGCAGCGGGCATCTTCTTCGTCGGCTACATGGTTTTGCAGATTCCCGGCGGACTCCTGGCGAGTCACTGGGATGCGCGCAAGACGGTTGCCATCCTGATGGTGTTGTGGGGCCTCGTCGCGGTGGCGACCGGGTTCGTGCAGACCGCGACACAGCTCTATGTGGCACGCTTCGTGCTGGGCATCTTCGAGGGCGGCGTGTGGCCGGCGGTGCTGGTGCTGCTGGCCAACTGGTTCCCGCAGAACGAGCGGGCGCGCGCCAACGCGCTGTGGATGTCGTGCCTGCCGATCTCGGCGGTGTTCATGGCGCCGCTGACCGGCTGGCTGCTGAACTTCCTGCACTGGCGCACGGTTTTCATCATCGAGGGCCTGCCGCCGCTGGTCTGGGTGGTGGTGTGGTGGCTGCTGGTCGCCAACCATCCCTCAGAGGCCAAGTGGATCTCGCCGGAAGAGCGCGACTACATCGAGACCGCCATGGCCCGGGAGAATAGCAGCAAGGCGGTCTCGTCCGGCTATCTGGCGGCGCTGACCGATCGCACGGTGATCTGGCTGTTCATTGCGTATTTCTTCTGGATGGCCGGTTTCTATGGCTTCACGATGTGGGTGCCCGCGGTGGTGAAGAGCTTTGCCGGGGTCGGAGCCTCGGCCGGGATCGTGGGCGTTCTCAGCGCCATTCCCTTCCTCTTCGCGCTGCTCAGCATGCTCGTCACCTCGGCGTGGTCCGACCGGCTGATGAAGCGGCAGATCTTCGTGGCGGCACCGGCGATCATCGGCGCGGCCGGGTTGGTCATCGGCCAGTTCGTGCACACGCCGACGCTGCAGCTGGTGTTCCTCTGCGTCGCGGCAATCGGAGTGTACGGACCCTACGGACCGTTCTGGGCCATGCCGAGCGCGATCCTCCGTCCGGAGGTGTCGGGCGCGGCGATGGGGTTGATCAACATGGCCAACCTGGGCGGGTTCATGGGCCCCTACATCGTCGGCTATGTGCAGACCTCCACGGGCAGCGGCTTTGCCGGCTTCCTGGTGCTGGCGGTGTTCCTGCTGATCGTGGCGGCGATCGCCATGTCGCTGGGAGCGGACCGGCGCATCGCGGAAAGCCAGAAGACCAACGCCGCGGCGGGCGGTCATCGCCACGCTCCGGCGGAATGATACCGGCGAGGATGCCTTGTTGAATTTTGTCGCCGGGATGGAAGGGTAAGGCTTCTTTTCCCTGAAGGGATAAAGAAGCAAAAAGGACTTTTGTCTGTTTGGCTCCGCGTCTGACCCGGGCGCGGAGCCCTTAACGGATGAAGCTTTCTTGGTTCTTCTTTCTCGAAAGAAGAACCCCTTGCCTTGCTGTCATGCCCGGGGCGTCGGCTTGCCCGCCGCGAGCACGCCCGCGATATCCGTCAGCAGCGCGCGCGCGGTTTCGCGCCAAGCCGTGCTCGAGGCGTCCGTGGGAGGCGCCGGCGGCAGGGCGGGATTGCCCTCCACCAGCGTGCGGATCGCCGCGGCGAGGCTGTCGGGATCGGGGTCGGCCAGTCGGGCCAGGGGCTCGCCGGAAAGCTGCTCGGTGATGCCGCCCACGCGCGTGCCCACCACCCAGCGCCGGGCTGCCAGCGCCGCCGCGGCCACGCCGCTCTGGCTGGCCTCGGTATGCGAGAGCACCAGCGCATCCGCCCAGGCCATCAGCGCGCCGAGTTCCTCCTCCGGCACCCAGCGGCGCTCCACCGTCACGCCCGGCAGGGCGGCCAGGGTGGCCAGATCGGTGGAATCGGGGCCGCTGCCCACCACCCGCACCACCAGGTCGGGGCGGGGGCCGAGGCGCTGGAGGGTGGCGGCCAGCAGGTCGAGTCCCTTGTAGGGGAGCAGCCGGCCGAAGAAGAGCAGCCGCCACGGTCCGCCTTCCGTGCGCGGCGGGGCGGGCGGCGGGCCGAAGCTGAAGGGCGGAAGCCGGCTGGACAGCAGCGGCCGCGGCGTTCCCGCGCCGGCCAGCCCCTGGGCATGCACCTCGCCGGCGATGTGTTGGCTGAGCACGATCACCCCGGCTGCACGGCGGACCAGCCAGCGCTGGAGCGGCTGCATCAGCGGCACGGCATCGCCGGGATGGGCCTGGGCGTCGTGCACCACCACGAAATAGGGCACGCCGAGGCGGCGCAGCGCGAGGGCCATCACCGCGTCGAGGGCGGCGGGCATGGCGCAGATCGCGACCTCGGGCGCGAGCCGGCGCAGCCGGCGGACGAGCGGGGCGATGGCGAAGGGCAGGCCGGGCAGCCGGGCCAGCAGTCCTCCCAGCCCGGAATAGGTGGGGAAGGGCAGGTCGCAGCAGGGCGGCGCGCTGCCGTGCAGGAGTTCCGACTGGGTCGAGAGGGAAAGGATCGCCTGGTGTCCCTCCAGCGTGGCGATGGCCGCGGCCAAGCCGGCGGCAAACAGCGGTCCGGCGCCGCGTCGGCCCCACTGCCAGATCAGAACCTTCATGAGGAGGCCCCCTGGAGCGCCGGCGCCAGGCCGGCCGCGCGCAGGGCCTCGGCCACCGCCGCCGGTCCCACCGAGGCGCGCACCTTGGCCGCCGCCCGCCGCCCGAGGGCGGTGCGGGCCGCGGGATCGTCGGCCAGGCGGCGCAGGGCCGCGGCGGCTTCGTCGAGGTCGGGCTCGGCCCACACCGCGCCGGGCGCCTCGAACACCCCGCGCGGATCGACCGCGGGCACCAGCCGGTAGCCCACCAGGGCCGCCGAGTCGGAATCCATGAAGTCCATGTTGCCCGACCAGCCGGTGGCCACCACCGCGCGCTCCAGCAGCATCGCCTCGGCCGGCACCAGCCCGAATCCCTCGGAGCGGTGCAGCGAGAGCACGATGTCGGCGCAGGCCGTCAGGGCGTGGGCGTCGGCGCGCGAGAGGGTCTCGGCGAGCAGGCGGACGTTGGGCTGGGCCTCGGCGGCGGCGCGCAGGGCGGCGAATTCCTCGGGAAAGTCGCCGGGGTTGCCCACCTTCAGCACCAGCAGCCGGTCGGCTCGCGCGCCGAAGGCCCGGCGATGCGCCTCCAGCGCGCCTAGCGGATTCTTGCGTACGTTGGAGGAGGCCAGGCTGAAGGAGGTCAGCACCACCACCGCCTCCCCGGGCAGGCCGAAGTCGGCGCGGGTGCGCGCGGAGGGGAGGGGAGTGGCGACCGGGATCGGCACCACGCGCACGGGAATTCCCGCCCCGGGGGGCAGGAAGCCACGCAGCGCCGCGGCGGTGAAGCGCGAGATCGCCCAGATCTCATGCACGAAGGGCAACCCCACCCGCCAGGTCGGCGGCACGGCGGGCAGCTCCCAGGCCCACAGGCCGATGACGCGCCGGCCGCGCACCAGGGGGCGGGGCAGGCGCAGCATGGCCCAGGGCACCTGCGGGGCGTTGACCGCCAGCAGCAGAGGCGCCGCCGGGGGGAGGCGGTCGCTGTCCGGCAGGGGAGAGCCGCCGCGTCCGCCCACGGTGCCGAGGTCGATCCCCGCCACCGGCAGGCCGAGTCCGGTGATGGTCTGGCGCATCAGCCGCGCCATCTCTCCCAGGCCCGAGGGACGTGTC
>CALNAL010000234.1 GCA_937874445.1 uncultured Acetobacteraceae bacterium
GGCGATGGCGGGCACGGCGCGCAGGCTGCCGGCGCCGGCGCGTCCGGCGGGCTCCCAGACGAATCCGTCGGCCGTCCCGAGGTCGGGGGCGGGGGGCGCGGGCTGGGCGAGGCGTTCCAGCGCGGCGGCGATTCGCTCCAGGGTGGCGGCGGTCGGGGGAGAAAATGGCGAATCCATCGGCAAAGCCTCTCGGGAACGCTTGACGTGCGGGAGACGGAAACTATGGTCCCGCTCGACCCATAGCAACCCGGAACCCCGATGCTGATTTCCCCTGCCTATGCCCAGACCGCCGGTGGTGATGCCTTCGGCGGTATCGCCCAGTTCCTGCCGCTGATCCTGATCTTCGCGGTGTTCTACTTCCTGCTGATCCGTCCCCAGCAGCAGAAGCAGAAGCACACGCGGGCCATGCTGTCCGCCCTCAAGCGAGGCGACCGCGTGCTGACCGGCGGCGGCATTCTCGGCACCGTCAGCAAGGCGCCGCACAGCCCCGAGGAGCGCGAGATCGAGGTCGAGATCGGCACCGGCCTGAAGGTGATCGTCCTGCGCGAGACCATCACCGCGGTGATCAACCCGCCCAAGCCGGCCAACGACGCCAAGCCGTCGGCCCGGGGCGAGGCCGCCAAGCCGGCCGGCATCGCCGGCATGCTGAAGGGCCTGTTCGGCAAGAAGGACTGAGACCGCGGGCCGCGCTGCTCGCGACTCTCTGTGCGGGCGGCGCGACATGGCACGTGTCCCAACGAAAACGGGCCCCGCGAGGGGCCCGTTCCGTTCGGAGTTCCGCGAGGCTCAGCCCAGCCGGGACTCGGCGAACTCGTAGTTGGCGATCTTGTCCAGCCAGTTGGTCACGAAGTCGGGCCGGCGGTTGCGGAAGTCCACGTAGTAGGCGTGCTCCCACACGTCGCAGGTGAGCAGGGCCTTGCCGGCGCCGTTGGCAATCGGGTTGTCGGCGTTGGAGGTCTTGGTGATGGCGAGCTTGCCCGAGGGGGCGAGCACCAGCCAGGCCCAGCCGGAGCCGAACTGGGAGGTGGCGGCGGCCTTGAAGGCGTCCTTGAACGCCGCGACCGAGCCGAAGTCCTCGATGATCTTCTTTTCGAGCTTGCCGGGGAGGGTGCCGCCCTTGGGCGAGCAGCTTTCCCAGAACAGGCTGTGGTTCCAGTGCTGGCCGGCGTTGTTAAACACGCCCACCTTGTCGGCCTTGCCGGTGACCGCCTTGATGATCTCCTCCAGGGACTTGCCCTGCAGGGAGGCGTCCTTCTCGACGAAGCCGTTGAGCGCCGTCACATAGGACTGATGGTGCTTGCCATAGTGCAGGTCCAGCGTTTCCTGGCACATTCCGCGCTCGGCCAGGGCCGAATGGGAATAAGCGAGGGTGGGCAGAGCGAAAGCCATGAGCCAATCTCCCGGTTTCTTTTGCAGGCAATCCGACTGGCGTTGCAGCCCGCGGCGCTTCGTCGCGGCAACGACATGGACTGCACCTATGGACGCGGGGGGAGAAGTTCAACCCGCAGCGCGATCAAGCTTGCGCGCGCCGGCGTGATCGCGGCCATGGACGAGGCCCTTCTGGCGCGGATGCGCCGCGTCGATCCCGACCGTTTTTTTGCCCTGCTGCTCGCCCCGGCGGAGCGCCGCGCGGCGCTGCTGGCGCTGACGGCCTTCAACCACGAGCTGGCGCATGCCCGCGAGGCGGCCCGCGAGCCCACCCTGGCGCTGATCCGCCTGCAATGGTGGCGCGAGGTGGTGGAAGGCACGCGCCCGGCCCGCCACGAGGTGGCCACCCCGCTGCTGGCCGCCGTGACGGCGGGCGAACTGGCGCGTGCCGACCTGCTGGCGATGATCGCCGCCCGCGAGATCGAGGCGGACCCCGAGATCCCCGACCGGTCCGCCTGGGAGGGCTGGCTGGCGGGCACCGGCGGCGGCTTCGCAGTGGCGGCGGGGCGGGCGCTGGGAGCCCCGGAGGCCCTGGAGACGCGGCTGCGTCGGCTCGGCGCGGCGAGCGCGCTGGCCGGGCAGTTGCGCAACATTCCCGCCCATGCCCGCCAGGGCCGCTGCCTGCTGCCGGCCGACGCCCTGGCCGCCCACGGCCTGGACGCCGCGACGGTCATGGCCCATCCCGACACCCCGGCGCTGCGTCCGCTGCTGGAGGCGCTGGCCGGCACCGGCCGGGCCTGGCTGGCCGAGGCCGGCGGCGCGCTGCCACGCCGGCTGCTGGCGGCGGTGCTGCCGGCGGTGCTGGCCCGCGGCGACCTGCGCCAGCCCGGCGCCCCGCGTCCGCGTCGCCTCGGCGCCCGGCTGGCGATGCTCGGCGCGGCGCTGCTGGGCAGGGTCTAGGCCATGATTTTCGAGAGCGAGCCCTTTTTCGAGAGCGAGCCCTGGCAGGTGCTGGACACCGCCACCGCCCCCTCGGGCGAGCGGCTGGTGCTGCGCCGGAGGGGCGCGGAGTTCTCCATCCGCTGTGACGGCTGGGACCTGATGGGCAGCCGCGCGCAGCATTCCGAGCAGGAGCTGGCCCGGCAGGGCTGTGCGGACCTGTCCGGAGGGAAACGTGGACAGGCGCGCGTGCTGATCGGCGGGCTGGGCATGGGCTACACGCTGCGTGCCGCCCTCGACGTCCTGCCGGCGGCGGCGCGGGTGACGGTGGCGGAGATCTTTCCCGCGGTGGTGGCGTGGAATCGCGGCCCGCTGGCCCCGCTCGCCGGCCGGCCGCTGGACGACCCGCGGGTGGCGGTGGCCTCCCGCGACGTGGCCGCCCTGCTCGCCCCCGGCGCGTGGGAGGCGATTCTGCTCGACGTGGACAACGGCCCCGATGCCGCCATGCTGGCCCCCAACGCGGCGCTCTACGGCGCACCGGGCCTGGCGCGGCTGGCGGGGGCGCTCGCGACGGGGGGCGGCTCGCGGTCTGGTCGGCCGACCGCTCGCCCGGCTTCGAGGCGGCGCTGGCGGCGGCGGGCTGGCGCTGGCGCTGTGCGGAGATTCCCGCGCGGGGGCTTCCCGCCGACCCCCGTCATGCGCTCTATTTCGCAGTGCCGCCGGAGCAAAGCCTTCGTTAAGTCCGTTCCGGTAAAATAGTTCACAAGAGCCTTGTTCTGAGGAAGGCGACGATGGACATCTACCATGTCTGGTGCGACCTCAAGCACGGGGTGCGCGGCAGCCACTTCGCCGAGACGGTGCGGTTGTGCATGGAGCATCTGCGCGAGCAGGGGCTGCTGGAATCCTGGCGGCTGACCCGGCGCAAGCTGGGCCTGGGCCCGCGCGAGCTGGGCGAGTGGCATCTGATGATCGAGGTCAAGGACCTGCGCCAGATGCAGGATCTCTTCGAGAGCATGGCCCGCCGCACCGACCCCGAGGAGGGGCTGCACCACGCGATGAACGCGCTGGTGGTCAATACCACCTACAGCCTGACCCGCGACTACCCCGACCCGGGGCGCGTACCCGGCGAGGAATCGTTCTAGCCGTTCGCCGGCCCGCTCCTGGCCGGGAACTTGCATTCGCCGCCGGCACCAGGCGGCCCCCTGCCGCCGTGCCCATTCCACAGGCGCCCCGCCAAGGGGCCGCAGGAGGAAATCCATGAAGATCGGGGTCCCGACAGAGGTCAAGAACCACGAATACCGGGTCGGTCTCACTCCCGGAGCCGTGCGCGAGCTCACTTCCGAGGGCCACAAGGTCCTCATCCAGCACGACGCGGCGGCGGCGATCGGCTTTCCCGACGCGGCCTACGAGGCGGTCGGCGCGCATATCGCTCCCGATGCCGCCAGCGTGTTCGCCGAGGCCGAGATGGTGGTGAAGGTCAAGGAGCCCCAGCCCGACGAGATCGCCCGGCTGCACCGCGGGCAGGTGCTGTTCACCTATCTCCACCTCGCCGCCGACCGCCCCCAGGCCACCGGGCTGATTGCCTCCGGGGCTACCTGCATTGCCTACGAAACAGTCACCGACGCCCACGCCGGCCTGCCGCTGCTGGCGCCGATGAGCGAGGTCGCCGGACGGATGTCGGTGCAGGTGGGAGCCCATTGCCTGGAGCGCGAACAGGGCGGCGCCGGCGTGCTGCTGGGCGGGCTGCCCGGGGTTCCCGCCGGCCAGGTGGTGGTGCTGGGCGGCGGCGTGGCCGGCACCCAGGCCGCCACGGTGGCGCTGGGCCTGGGCGCACGGGTGACGGTGCTCGACCGCTCGCTGCCCCGCCTGCGCGAGATCGACCGGCTGTTCGGCGGCCGGGTGGCGACGCTCTCTTCCACCAGCGAGGCGATCGAGAAGGCCATCGCCGGCGCCGATCTGCTGGTCGGCTCGGTGCTCATCGCCGGCGCCGCGGCGCCCAAGCTGGTCAGCCGCGCCATGCTGCGCAGCATGCGCCCCGGCTCGGTGCTGGTGGACATCGCCATCGACCAGGGCGGCTGCTGCGAGACCAGCCGGCCCACCACCCACGATGCCCCCACCTATATCGAGGAGGGCGTGGTGCACTACTGCGTCACCAACATGCCCGGCGCGGTGGCGCGCACCTCCACGCTCGCGCTGTGCAACGCCACCCTGCCCTTCGTGCGCGCCCTCGCCGAATGGGGCTGGCGCGACGCCATGCAGGCCGACCAGCATCTGGCCTGCGGGCTCAACATCCATGCCGGGCGGGTGACCCATCCGGCGGTTGCCGCGGCCCTCGACCTGCCGTGCTACGGGGTGGACCAGGCCATCACGCTCTGAGGAAACGAAACGCCGCGGAAACGCAACCCGGCGGTTGTCTTTTGCGCCAGCGAACCAACATGAGCGTTGCCGAATGTTGATTCAGGGAGAATTCGAATGGCCGTCATCAAGCGCCACGCCAACGCCGTCTGGAACGGAACCGGGATGGAAGGCGCCGGCACGCTGACCACCCAGAGCAAGACCCTCAAGGACACGCCGTATTCCTTCCGCATGCGTTTCGGCGACGCGCCCGGCACCAATCCCGAGGAGTTGATCGCCGCCGCGCACGCCGGCTGCTTCTCGATGGCCCTCGCCTTCCAGCTTTCCGGCGCCGGCAAGAAGCCCGACAGCATCGCCACCGAGGCCACGCTGACCATGGAGCCCGAGGGCGCCGGCTTCCGCATCGCCGCCATCCACCTGGCGGTGAAGGCCAAGGTGCCGGGGATCTCCGCCGAGGAATTCGCCAAGCTGGCCGGCGAGGCCAAGGCGAACTGCCCGGTGTCGCGCGTGCTCAACGCCGCGATCACCATGGACGCCGCTCTCGCCTGAACGCCTGCGCGCCACGTCAGCAAAACGGCCTCCGGGAAGGCTCTTTCCCGGAGGCCGTTTGTTTTTCGGAACCTGGCTCGCGTCCTGATTCCGCAGTCCTGGAACCTTCAAAATCAGAACACTGGCAAAATCAGAACACTGGAGCGCGATCCGGCGGGATCGCCGAGTCGCGTGAATCTGCCCGGGGAAACAAAATGCTCTAGCGGCAGCCGGTCAGATGGATGTCGTAGAGCGGGCTCTCGTAGAGGTTGCGCGACGGCTCGGCGAGCCACATCCAGCCGCGGAAGGGCGGCACCGTCCCGGTGGCATCGGTGATCTCCAGGAAGGCGGCGGCATCGGCCGGCTGGGTCGGGGGGCGCACCTGGCAGGACAGCGCCGTCACCGTGAGCGCGCCGAAGGTCAGCTTTTCGCCAAGCCCGCCCCGCAGGGGGACGGAACGGGCGTTGACCTTGTCGAGCGCGACCAGCTCGACACCCTGACGCGGCTGCCAGACGTCGGGATAGAGCGGCCCTGCCGGCGCGACGGCAGAAGGCTCGGGGGCGGGCGCCGGAACGGGGGAGGTCCTGTCTCTTATACC
>CALNAL010000235.1 GCA_937874445.1 uncultured Acetobacteraceae bacterium
TCTTTTTCCTGAAGGAAAAAGAAGCAAAAAGGACTTTTCCCCATTTGGCTCCGCGTCCGACCCAGGCGCGGAGCCCTTATAGGATAAAGCTTTCTTGGTTCTTCTTGCTCGCAAGAAGAACACCTTGCCTTGCTTTGCTACTCCCAGCGCGCCGCCGCCGTATCGTCGTCGGCGCGGGCCGCCACCCACTGTGCGCCGCCGTCGGCGAACTCTTCCTTCTTCCAGAAGGGCGCGCGGGTCTTGAGCCAGTCGATCAGGAAGGCGGTGGCCTCCAGGGCCGCCGCGCGATGCGCCGCCGTGGCCGCCACCAGCACGATGCGCGCGCCGGGGGCCATCCGCCCGACGCGGTGGATCACCGTCACGCCCTGCAAGTCCCACCGCCGCACCGCCTCGCGGGCGATGTCTTCGAGGGCCCGCTGCGTCATCGCCGGGTAGTGTTCCAGGATCAGCGCCGCCAGCGCCCGTCCGCCGGCCGCGTCGCGTACGGTGCCGACGAAGCAGCCGATGCCGCCCACGTCGGTGCGTCCCGCGGTCAGGGCCGTCAGCTCGGCGCCGGGGTCGAAATCCGCCTCCTGCACCCGCACGCGCAGAGGGACGTCCGCGACGCGCGCCTCGCCGGCCATCAGCCGCCCGTCACCGGCGGAAAGAAGGCCACCTCGTCACCGGGATGCACCGCGGTCTCGGGGGTGGCGAATTCCTGGTTGACGGCGCAGCGCACCTGCATGCGTGCCGCCAGCGCCTCGGCGTAGACCGGGCCGCGCGCGGCGAGATGGGCCACCAGCGTCGCCACCGTGGTCACATCCCCGGGCAGCGTCAGCTCCTCCTCGCCGCAGCCCAGCCGCTCGCGCAGCCAGGCAAACCACAGCAGGCGAACCGGCCGCGCCCCGTCCATCATCACTTCTTGTCGGGAATGGTGGTGATCGTGCCGTCGGCTCCCACCAGGGTGGAGGTGCCGTTGCCGTTGGGCACCACGATTCCGGTGCCGCCCTTGGGGTCGGTATAGGTGCGCACCCCGTTGCCGGAGGGCACGGAGGCCCCGGCCTGCGGGGCCATTCCCTGCGGAGTCGGCTGCGGATGGGCCGGCGGCAGGCTGGGCATGGCGGCGGAGTGGTCCTCCTGCTGCATCTCCTGCTCGATGTCCTGCAGGGTCGGAGTCGGCTTGACAGGGCCGGGCCAGACGTCGCCCTCCTCCGGCGCCAGCGTCTCGAGCTTGGCGTTCTTGCCCTCGACTCGCAGCATGTTCGGCGCGTCCCCCACCGGCTGGTTGGGGTTGAGGTGGAAGGAATGCGTATCACGCAGGAATCCGCCGGCCCCGTCGGTCGGATCGCTCGCGTAGTCGGAGCAGGCGGGCAACAACAGGGTCAGACCGAACAGCGCAAAACGCCACCCAGAGCGGCACATCGGCGAACATCCTCGTGCAGTCGGTTCGGGGGAACCGAAACGTTGTCGGCACTTTGCCTGCGGAACGCGTCCGGCTCAAGCCTCCCGCCTCCGGGGCGGAAGCGAGCCTTGTTCTACTGGCCCCCGAGGCCCAGGAAATCAAGCGCCCAGGCGACAATAGCGGACGGGTCGTCGAGCGGCAGCACCGGGCGGTCGCATCCGGCAAGGGGGGTATCCGCGGCCACCGCCACGATGTCGGGCCGTCCCGGCCAGATCGGCGCACGCCCCAGGGCGGGGCGATGGACCTCGATCTTGGGATGGGGGTCCTGCTTGAACCCCTCCACCAGCACCAGATCGACCGGGGAAAGGTGTCCGAGCAGGTCGGTCAGCGTAGGTTCGGGTTCGCCGCGCACCTCATGCATCAGCGCCCAGCGCTGCCCCGCCGCGATCAGCACCTCGTGCGCCCCGGCCTGGCGATGGCGCCACGAGTCCTTGCCGGGCTGGTCGAGATCGAAGCCGTGGTGCGCGTGCTTGACCGACGACACCGTCAGCCCCCGTGCCACCAGCAGCGGCAGCAGCGCCACCAGCAGCGTGGTCTTGCCGCTGCCCGACCATCCGGTCAGCCCTAAAATCTTCATTGTGCTTCCCGGACTTATTTCGTGGAGGAGGCCGGCCCGTCCGAGGGGGCATTCTGCGCGGCGGCGTCGATGGCGTGGCGCAGCCCGGCGCGCAGATAGTCCCACCCCGTCACCAGCGTCAGCACGGCGGCCACCCAGAACATCGCCTCGCCGATGAACGAGACGGGCAGCCAGGGGATGCCGAGCAGTTGGGCGGAGGTATCGCCGGCCAGCAGGGTGCCGAGGGCGCCCATCTGGAAGCCGGTCTTCCACTTGGCCAGGCGGGTCACGGGCAGGCCGCGGCGCACGCCGGCGAGGTATTCGCGCAGCCCGCTCACCAGGATCTCGCGCAGCATGATGACGATGGCGGGATAGAGCCCGGCGGCCGAGAGGCGTCCGCAGCCCACCAGCATCATCAGCGCCGCGCCGACCAGCAGCTTGTCGGCGATGGGGTCGAACATCCGCCCGAAGTCGGACTGCTGGCGCCTGGCGCGGGCCAGCTTGCCGTCGAAGTAGTCGGTGATGGCCGCCGCGCTGAAGAGGATGCAGGCGAGAAAATCGGTCAGCGGCAGATGCAGGGCCACCAGCACCACCAGCAGCGGGATGGCGGCGATGCGCGAAAGGGTCAGGACGTTGGGCAGGTCGGTCAGCATGGGGAATCGAGATTAGGCCAAACGCGCGCCGCGGTCAGCCCGTCACGTGCAGAGTTCCCGCGCCGGGGGCATGAAATGTTCCGCACGGGCTCGGCTCCCCCTGTCACGGTGCCAGATGCGCGTCGGGATGGAAGTGGGCGTACACCCGTCGCGCCGTCTCGCGCGAGATGCCCGGCGCCGCCTCCAGGTCGGGCAGCCCCGCCGCCCCCACCCCGCGCGCCGAACCGAAATGGTTGAGCAGCGCGCGCTTGCGGGCCGGGCCGATCCCCTCGATCTCGTCGAGCTCGGAGCGCACCAGCGCCTTGGAACGCCCGGCGCGGTGGGTGGTGATGGCGAAGCGGTGCGCCTCGTCGCGCAGGCGCTGGAGGAAGTAGAGCACCGGGTCGCGCTCGGGGAGCTGGAAGGGCGCGCGGTCCTCGGTGTGGAACCACTCGCGCCCGGCGTTGCGGTCGGGCCCCTTGGCCACGCCCACCAGCCGCACCGGGGGGGCGCCGATCTCCGCCAGGGCCTCGCGCACCGCCGAAAGCTGCCCCGCGCCGCCGTCGATCAGCACCAGGTCGGGCCAGTCGGCGGGCAGCGCGTCGGGGTCGTCGTTCTCGCGCAGGGAGCGGCCGAAGCGGCGCTGCATCACCTCGCGCATCATGCCGAAGTCGTCGCCCGGGGTGACGGGGCCGCGAATGGCGAACTTGCGGTAGGCCCCTTTGGTAAACCCCTCGGCCCCGGCCACGATCATCACCCCGTAGGGGTTGGTGCCCATGATGTGGGAGTTGTCGTAGACCTCGATGCGCTCGGGCCGGCGCGGCAGGCCGAACAGGGTGGCCACCGCCTCCAGCAGCCGGGCCTGCCCGGCGCTCTCGGCGAGGCGGCGCTCCAGCGCCTCGCGGGCGTTGGTCTGGGCGTGCAGCATCACCGCGTGCTTCTCGCCGCGCTGCGGCACCGCCAGCTCCACCCGGCCGTTTCGCCCGAAGGTCTCCGCCTTCAGCCGCAGCGCCTGCTCCACGAGGTCCTGCTCGGGCAGCGCGTGGCTGAGCAGGATCAGCGGCGGGGGCGGCTTGTCGTCGTAGAACTGGCCGAGGAAGGCGGCCAGCACCTGCGGCGCCTCCTCGTTGCGCGCGTTGGCGGGGAAGAAGGCGCGGCTGCCGTTGTTGCGCCCGCCACGGATGAAGAACACCTGCACGCAGGCCATCCCCGCCGCCTGCCACACCGCCGCCACGTCGGCATCGCCGAGCGAGGCGAGATTGACCACCTCGGTGGACTGCACATGGGTGAGCGCGCGGATGCGGTCGCGCAGGGCGGCGGCGCGCTCGAACTCCAGGGCGGCGGCGGCGCCCTCCATCTCGGCGGCCAGCTCGCGCTGCACGTCGCCCTGATGGCCGGAGAGGAAGGCCCGCGCCTGGCCGACCAGCGCGGCATAGTCCGCCTGCGAGATGCGCTCCACGCAGGGCGCCGAGCAGCGGCGGATCTGGAAGAGCAGGCACGGCCGGCTGCGGGCGGCGAACACCGTGTCGGCGCAGGAGCGCAGCAGAAAGATGCGCTGCATCGCCGTCACCGTCTGGTTGACCGCCCAGGCCGAGGCGAACGGCCCCCAGTAGCCGGCCTTGCGGGTGCGCGCCCCGCGGTGCTTGGCGATCTGCGGAAAGGGGTGGTCCTCGGTCAGCATCAGCCAGGGGTAGGATTTGTCGTCGCGCAGCTGGATGTTGTAGCGGGGCTTGAGGCGCTTGATGAGGTTGGACTCGAGCAGCAGCGCCTCGGCCTCGGTATGGGTGGTGACGATCTCCATCGCCACCGTCTCCGAGACCATCCGCCGCAGCCGCTCGGGCAGGCGGGCCACCTGGGTATAGGCCACCACCCGGTTCTTCAGCAGCCGCGCCTTGCCCACGTAGAGGGCGTTCCCCTTGGCATCGAGCATCCGGTACACGCCCGGCGCGAGCGGCAGGGTGGCCAGAGTCGCCTCGATTACCGCGACGCCGCGCGGCGCGGGAGCGGTCTCGGAGGCAACCTGGACGGGCGATTCTGGGGGAACGGAGTCGGTCATTGCCCGTTCATGTGGCACGCGGGCCGGGGCGCCTCAAGGCGGCGGGAACGATCCACCGATCCTGTGGATAAGTTTGTGGGCAACCAGGGAAACAAACCGCGTAACCGCCCGGAATCCCACGGCCTTCCTCGCATTGCCCAGATTGACGGCAGCAACGGTAACTCGTTGATTTCATTTAAAATTGCGCATGACAATTGTTTTACATGGTTGAAATAAACGCGCCATCCCCCTCAGATTCCACGCGCTTGCGGCAGGCGTGGACAAAATTCAGCGGCGCCGACGCTCAACCTCCACACCGGCACTGGTCACGTCGGCAAAAGCGTCGAGTTTTTCTACCCGCACCCGAGACAAAACGACTCGCGAATCGGTGAGTGCTACCTCGGCAATTCGCTCGGCCAGCGTTTCGACCAGCTGGATATGTCCGGCGCCCACGATGGTGCGCACCTTCTCGGCCAGAGCCTCGTAGTCGACCACCCGTTCCAGCGAATCGCGCCCGACGCCGGAGCGCGAGAGCGCCGCGCGCGCGGCCTCGTCCTCCACGGCGAGATCGACATTAATGCGCACCCGCTGGCGCGCCTGGTGCTCGCGTGGATAGACGCCGATCGAAGCCATCAGCACCATGTCGTGCAGAAAGACGTGGCGCAGGCCGCGCACGGCGTCGGCGATGCGGGGGGTGTCCATGATGCGCTATTCCTATGCTCTATTCCTCTGGGGAGGCGCCCCGGGCGGGGCTCCATTGCAGGTGCTGGCCACCGTCGAGGGCCAGCATCTGGCCGGTGAGCGAGGGCAGCGAGAGAATGGCCAGCAGGGCGTGGGCCACCTCCGCGGGCGAGGTGCCGCGGCCGAGGGGGGTGGCGGCGCACTGGCGGGCGAAGGCCTCCGCGCTCTGGCGCGGGCTGGGCAGGGCCGGGCCCGGGCCGATGGCATTGACCCGGATGCGCGGCGCCAGCGCCAGGGCGAACTGCTGCGTCAGCGCCCACAGCCCGGCCTTGGAAAGCGTGTAGGAGACGAAATGCGGGGTGAGCGACCACACCCGCTGGTCGAGCATGTTGACCACCGCCCCCTCCGCCCCGGCCGGCAGCGCCGCGGCGAAGGACTGGATCAGCACGAAGGGAGCCCGCAGGTTGGGCGCGAGGTGGCGCTCCCAGCTTTCGCGGGTGACGCTCTCCCACTCGTCGCGCTCGAACACCGAGGCGTTGTTGACCAGCACCCCGAGCGGGCCGAGGGCGGCGGCGGCGCGCGCCACCAGAGGGGCGACCTCCGCCTCGCAGGCGAGGTCGGCGGCGAGCAGCACGCCGCGCCGCCCGGTCGCCTCGACGGCGTGCAGGGTCGCCTCGGCATCGGGTCCGCGGCCATGCACCGCCACGTCGAAGCCGGCTTCCGCCAGGGCGAGCGCCATGGCCCGGCCGAGCCGGCGGGCGGCGCCGGTCACCAGGGCGGCGCGGGGCAGCGTCGCAGGGATCGAGGTCATGGCGGGGCTGTACGCCGAGGAGGCACGCCCGGCAAGAGGGCCGGCAGGAGGCGCGAACAATCCACCGTTGCGGTGGACAGCCCTGTGGTCAGCCACGGGGAAAACTCCGCCAACCGATTGGAATGGTGGGCTCTTCCTCGGGCTGCCCGATTCGCAGGCAGAGCGATCGCGCCCCGGGGCACCGACGTCCGGGGGCCGGGAAGGCAAGGACTTCTTTTTCCTGAAGGAAAAAGAAGCAAAAAGGACTTTTGTTCGTTGGGCTCCGCGTCTGACACGGGCGCGGAATCCTTAAAGGATGAAGCTTTCCTGGTTCTCCTTTCCCGAAAGGAGA
>CALNAL010000236.1 GCA_937874445.1 uncultured Acetobacteraceae bacterium
CCAATGACCCAGCCATGACCCAGCCGATTCAACCGCTCGCCGACGAGCGCGCGATCACCCCCGCCAACCGCCGTGCCAGCCTCATCATCGCCGCGGTCGTCACGGTCATTGCGGTTGCCGCCATCCTCGTCGCCAGGAACTTCCCCTCGACAGGACAGCCGACCGACCCCGGCGCCTCGCGTTTCCCGATCCTCTACGGGATCGCGCTCATCGTTCTCTGTGCCCTGCTCGCCTGGGATACGCTGATCCGCCCCGTGGTGGCGCCAGCCGTGGCCCTGCCGTGGCCGAAGCTCCTGCACCAGATCCGCAATGTCGCGCTGGGCATGGGGCTGACCGTTCTTTGCGTCGCCGCCATCGGATGGGTCGGCTATCTGCCGGCCACCTTTGCCTATTTCATTGCGGCCATGGCGGCGATGGGATTCCGCCACCGGCTCTGGAATCCGCTGCTCGCCGCGGGAATGACAGCCGCCCTGTGGATGGCCTTCTCCTGGGGCCTCGAGGTGCCGCTGCCCGTCGGCAGCCTGTTCGAATAGCGCGAGGGACGACATGCACCAGATCCAGCTCCTCGGCATGGGGGCCCTCTCCCTTGTCCACCAGCCGATGGCCCTCGCCCTCGCCGTGTTCGGCGTCATGCTGGGCATCATCATCGGGGCCCTTCCCGGGCTGACCGCCACCATGGGGGTGGCCATCCTGCTGCCCTTCACCTTCGGCATGGACCCGGTCACCGGGCTGCTGATGATCTGCGGCGTGTTCTTCGGCGGCGTCTATGGCGGCTCGGTCACGGCGATCCTCCTCAAGATCCCCGGGACGCCGGCGGCGGCGGCCACCGCCATGGACGGCTACGAGCTGACCAAGAAGGGACAGGCCGGCATCGCCCTCGGCACCGCCACCTGCTCCTCCTTCCTCGGCGGCACGATCTCGATCCTGGTCCTCATCTTCCTCTCGCCGATCCTCGCCTCCTTCGCGCTGGAGTTCTCCGCGCCGGAGACCTTTGCCCTCGCTGTTTTCGGCCTGTCGATCATCGCCTCGATCTCCGGCAAGTCGCCGATCAAGGGGCTGATCTCGGGCTTCCTCGGCCTGCTCGTGGCCACCGTCGGGCTCGATCCGCTGGGCGGCTTCCCGCGCTTCACCGGCGGCTTCACCGAGCTGTTCTCGGTGCCGTTCATCCCAGTCATGATCGGCCTCTTCGCGGCCACCGAGGCCTTCGTGCAGATGGAGAATCCGACGGTCCGCAACGCCATGGCGACCACCCTGGGGCGCGTGCTGCCGCCGTGGAAGATCTATCGCCGGATGCTGCCGACGATCGGGCGGTCGACCGCGCTCGGCATCAGCATCGGCATCATCCCCGGCGCCGGCTCCGACATCGCCGCCTTCGTCGCCTACAACGAGGCCAAGCGTTTTTCCAAAACCCCGGAAAACTTCGGCAAGGGGGAGCTGTCCGCCGTGGCCGCCTGCGAATCGGGCGCCAACGGCTGCACCGGCGGCGCGCTGCTGACCATGCTCACCCTCGGCGTGCCGGGCGATGCGGTCACCGCGGTGATGCTCGGCGCGCTGACCCTGCAGGGCCTGCAGCCGGGACCGCTGCTCTTCAAGGACCATGCGGATCTGGTGTTCACCCTCTTCTCGGGCATGCTCTTCTGCTACGTGATGATGCTCATTCTCGGCTTTGCCTCGCTGCACTTCATCGGCAAGGTGCTGACCATGCCGAAGGCGGTGCTGACACCGCTGATCCTGGCGCTGTGCATCGTCGGCACCTACGCCCTCAACAACTCGGTGTTCGATATCGGCATCATGCTTTCGGCCGGCGTCATCGGCTATCTCATGCAGAAATGGGACTTTCCGGCGCCGCCGGTCGTGCTGGCCTTGATCATGGGGCCGATGGCGGAGGCGAACTTCCGCCGGGCCCTCTCGCTGTCGGATGGTTCCTACGACTTTCTCTGGACCCGCCCGATCACGGTCGGGTTCCTGTCCATCGCCTTCATTTCGCTGATGCTGCCCGTCTATCGCGCCTGGCGGCACAGACGCACCTCCATTCCCGGCTGACCCCGGGGAAAATTTTGCCCCGTCCCTGCTGGCGGGGGGGGTCGGCCGGGCCCGGCCGCAGGGCGGCGCTTCCCGGGCAAATCCTGACGCCTTCTTCAAAAAAACAGGTTGACAGGGCTTGCCGTGACATGTCTAAAAACGATTAAACACTAAAGAGGAATCGTCAAAATTGGCCCGGCTGGTCAGACCTTCGTCAAACACGCCATGACAGCGTCCCGGAAAAGCCAGCAGGACAATAGTGCGCCCGTCTCGACTCAAGACGGCGTGCTCTCCTGGTTTCGCCTGCCCCGACTGCCGGAAACGGTCCCAAGAACGAATTCCGGACGTGGAGAAATCCAGTTTTTCTAAAATTCGGGTCAACACGAACAGCCCTGATATCTCGCGGAGGAACAAAAATGAGACAATTGTTGACGACAACACTCGCGGCCTGCGCCATGGCCGCCAGTCTGCTGGGGGGCCAGGCCCTGGCCGCAACCCAGATCAAGGTCGCCTACGAAAACAATCCCGGCGAGCCGGTCGATCAGGTCATGCACTACTGGGCCGACCAGCTCAAGACCAAGAGCCACGGCGAGGTTATCCTGCAGCTCTATCCGAGCTCGCAGCTGGGCGACAAGAAGGACGTCATGGAATCGGCCATGATGGGGATGAACGTCATCACCATCACCGATGTGGGATTCCTGCAGGACTATGATGCCGATCTCGGCATCCTGTTCGGGCCCTATCTGACCGACGATCCCCAGAAGCTGTTCAAGATCTACGACAGCCCGTGGTTCGCCGACCAGAAAAAGAAGCTCGCCGGCCAGGGCATCCACATCGTGATGTCCAACTACCTTTACGGAGTCCGGCAGATCCTGGCCAAGAAGCCGATCAAGGTGCCGGCCGACATGAAGGGGCTCAAGATCCGTGTCCCCAACAACGTCATGCAGATCAAGACGATCGAGGCCATGGGGGCGACGGCAACCCCGATGCCCCTCGGCGAGGTCTATCCGGCGCTTACCACCGGCATCATCGACGGCGTGGAGAATCCGATCTCGGTGCTCTACGGCGCCAAGCTGCACGAGCAGGCCAAATACCTCAGCATGGTCAACTACCTCACCAACACCTCGCTGTGGGTGGGAGGCGAGGCCTACTTCAGCAAGCTGCCGCCCGATGTGCGCAAGCTGATCGAGGAAACCGCCTACGACGCTGGCCTCTACAGCCAGAAGCTGGTGGCTTCGGAAGATGCCAAATACATCGAAATGATGAAGAAGGCCGGGGTGACGGTCGTGGAGCCGGATGCCGCCGCGTTCCGCGAGGCCACCAAGCCCGTCTACAAGATGTTCCCGAAGTGGTCGCCCAATCTCTACCAGACCATTCAGGACCAGCTGAAGTAGGCCACTCTATTGGGCGGGTCCACGGGCCCGCCCAACCATAAGGAAACGCGTGAAAATGTCTTGGATTGGCCGGATATCATCCGTCCTGGCAGGGGCGGCCCTGGCCGTTCTGGTCGGGATCACCATCGCTTCGGTCGTGATGCGCTATGTCTTTGCGTCCCCGATTTTCTGGCTTGAGGAAATCTCCGGCCTGCTGATGATCTGGATCGTCATGCTGGGGGCCATCGTGACCGAGCGGGACGGGCAGCATCTCTCGATCCCGCTGCTGGTCGACATCTTTCCGGCCAAGCTGCGCATTGCCCTCGATCTCGTGGTCTCCCTCCTGTCGGTCGCAGTGCTCTTCTACATGATCTATCTCGGCGTCGGCCTGTCGCTCATGGCCCGCACCAAGCTGACCTCCATCCTCCAGATGTCCTGGTTCTGGATCGACATCGCCGTCCCCGTCGGAGCGGCCGGGCTGGCTCTCTTCATGATCCGCCAGTGCTTCCGCGACATTGCCCTTCTTGCCCGCGGAGATGCCAAATGAGCTGGCCCATCATCATCCTCGTGATGCTGGCATTGTTCGCCGTGAACATGCGCATGTTCCTGGCCATCACGGCGGCCGCCCTGACCTACTTCCTGTTCTTCGGATCGGTCCCGCATCAGATCGCCATCCAGCGCCTGATCGGTGCCACGCAGAACATGTCACTGCTGGCGATCCCCTTCTTCATCCTGCTCGGCACCTTGATGGACCATACCGGCGTCGCCCATCGTCTGATGCGCGTGGCCGATCTGGTGGTGGGACGGTTCACCGGCGGGCTCGCGCTGACCAACATCTTCCTCAGCACCCTGCTCGGCGGCGTCAGCGCCTCCAACCTGGCCGACAGCGCCATGATGACGCGCATGATGGTGCCGGAGATGGAAAAGCAGGGCTACAGCCGCGGCTTTTCCGCGGCCGTCACCGCCTGCGGCGCGCTCATCACGCCGATCATCCCGCCGGGCATTGCCCTCATCATCTACGGGCTGATCGCCGACGTCTCCATCGGCTCGATGTTCATGGCCGGCATCCTGCCGGGCATCCTGATGTCGGTGCTGTTGATGGGGGCCGCCTACATCATCGCACGGCGGCGCGGGTACAAGCCCTCGCGCACGTCCTGGCCGACCGCCCGGGAGACGACCTCGACCCTGCTGGCCTCCTGGCCCGTCATCCTGCTCGTTGTCGCTATCATCGGCGGCATCCGGATCAACATCTTCACGCCGACCGAGGCCGGGGCCGTTGCCGTCGCGATCGTCCTGTTCATCGGCTTCGTCATCTACCGCGAACTCACGCTTCGGGACGTCGCCACGGCCCTGGTCGAGACCTTCAAGTCGACTTCCGCCGTGATGCTGGTGGTCATGGCCTCCTCTGCCCTGGCCTGGATCATGTCGCTCGAACAGGCATCCCAGCAGCTGGCCATGATGATCACTTCGGTCACCACCAGCAAATGGGTCTTCCTGATGATCGTGAACGTGGTCCTGCTGATCCTCGGGACCCTGCTCGAGGGCAACGCGATCATGATCGTCATGGTGCCGCTGATCATGCCGACGGTGCATCAGCTCGGCATCGATCCAGTCCATTTCGGGATCGTCGTGATCGTCAACCTTGCCCTGGGCTGCCTGACTCCGCCGGTCGGAACCGTGATGCTGCTGGTCTGCAACCTCTCCAAGGTCAAGATCAACGAATTCTTCACGGAGGGCGCTCTGCTCCTCCTGGCGCTGCTTATCTCGCTCCTGGCCGTCACCTACATTCCCGAGCTGTCGCTGGCACTCGTGAACTAGCAACGAGTCACCGCATCCTGCCTCGGCAGGATGCGGTGGCGACTTTGGGCTCCAACGCTTTCATCGAAAAGGCCGTCCTCGCGAAAAGCGAGGACGGCCTTTTTGGCGGGCCGATAGCGAATGAAAAAGCCAGGCCCGTTCTGGAAGAATTTCCTTCCGGGCCTGGCCAGGGTTCAGAAGGAGATGAGGATCTTGAGCACGTTGGCCCGGTTTTCGACCCAGAAGGGAAGGGCCTTGTCGGCCTCGGCGAAGGGGAAGACCTTGGAGATGAGGTCGTCGGGGGCGTGGTCGAGCCCTTCGAGATAGCGGATCACGGCGGTGAAGTCCTCGGCAAGGGCGTTGCGCGAGCCCATGATGTCGAGCTCCTTCATGTTGAAGAAGCGCGTCTCGTAGCTCACGGGGGCCTTGCAGTAGCCGATGTAGACCACGCGGCCCGAGAAGCCGACGAGGTCGATGGCCTGGGTGAAGGTGCCCGGCGTTCCCACCGCCTCGATGACCACGTCGGCACCGTCGCCGCCGGTGATCTCGTTGACGCGCGCGGCCACGTCCTCGCGGGCGGCGTCGATGGTGTGGCGGGCGCCGTAGGCGCGGGCGATGGCGGTCTTCTCGCCGAGGTCCACCGCGATCACTTCCGCCCCGCGGGCCACGGCCCCGGCCACGGCGCCGGTGCCGATCATGCCGCAGCCGATCACCACCACGCGCTCGCCGGCGGCGATGCGTCCGCGGGCGGCGGCGTGGAAGCCCACCGACAGCGGCTCGACCAGAGCGAGATGGCGCGGCGCCAGGCGGCTGTTGAGGATCAGCTTGTCGTGGGGCAGCACGATGCGCTCGGCGAGGCCGCCGTCCTGCTGCACCCCGAGGGTCTTGTTGGAACGGCAGGCGTTGACATGCCCCTTGCGGCAGGACGGGCAGTGGCCGCAGGCGGTATAGGGCACGGCGATCACGCGCTGGCCCGGGGCATAGGCGGCCGGCACGCCGGCGCCGACGGCGAGGATCTCGCCGCCGATCTCGTGGCCGGGGATGCGCGGCAGGCTGACCAGCGGGTTGAGCCCGGTGAAGGTGGCGAGGTCGCTGCCGCACAGGCCGACGTGGCGGACGCCGACCAGTACCTCGCCGGGGCCCGGGGTAGGTTCAGGGATGTCATGGATGGCGCAGCGGCCAGTGCCTTCGATCATCAGGGCATGCATGAGCGGTGTCTCCTCCGTGGTCTTGTTCCAGTTCGTATAATATACTTTATAAACATGCCGGAATCGTGATTGTCAAAGTGTTTTTCCTGGCCTACCAAACACCTGCCTCCCTCAC
>CALNAL010000237.1 GCA_937874445.1 uncultured Acetobacteraceae bacterium
CATACGAGATCTGCGCATGTCTCGTGGGCTCGGAGATGTGTATAAGAGACAGCACGCCACCACCGGCAGGACGACGATGCAGAGAACCGCCAGCCCCAGGAGTCCAAGGCCTTCCATGGAGGGCATGGAACCTGCATCGCCGCGTTGCGGTCAAGGAATTTGCGCCGGCTGCGGGGAGTTGCTAAACCGCGCGCCGCGCCGGCACCCCTGGAGGCCGACGCTTGTATCTTTCAGGAGCGAACCATGGCCACATTCACCCAGCTTTCGGCCGAGGCGCGCGAGCGTGCAGGTAAGGGGGCAGCACGCGCGACCCGCCGCGCGGGACGGATTCCCGCAGTCATCTACGG
The DNA here is from genome assembly GCA_937874445.1 of uncultured Acetobacteraceae bacterium. GTDB lineage: Bacteria > Pseudomonadota > Alphaproteobacteria > Acetobacterales > Acetobacteraceae > Rhodovastum. The sequence continues at coordinate 348 of CALNAL010000237.1, forward strand.
CGGACACGTCGCCCCGTCGCTGATCTCCCTCGACCCCAAAGAGGTCGCCCGCGAGATCGGCCGCCCCGGCTGGCGCTCGCGCCTCTACGAGATGAAGGTCGGAACCGATGACTGCCGCGCGCTGCTGCGCGAGGTGCAGTTCCACCCGCTGACCGACAAGATCGAGCACGTCGACTTCCAGCGCCTCGCCCCCGGCGAGAAGGTGCGCGTCTCCATCGCGCTGAAGTTCCTCAACGATCTCAAGAGCCCCGGCATCAAGCGCGGCGGCGTGCTGAACATCGTGCGCCACTCCGTCGACTGCTACTGCGACCAGGACCACGTGCCGCAGTTCTTCGAGGTCGATCTGGCCAAGCTCGACATCAACGACAACGTGCGCTGGTCCGACCTGCTCGACACCGAGGGCGTGCGCCCGACCATCACCGACCGCGACTTCGTGGTGGTGACGATCGCCCCGCCGACCCGCCTCGCCATCGAGACCCCGGCCGCCGACGCCACCGACGCCGCGACCCCGGCTGCCGGCGCTGCCCCGGCGGCTGGCGCGGCCGCCCCGGCTGCCGGTGCCGCCGCCCCGGCCGACGCGGCCAAAGCGCCCGCCGGCAAGGCTCCCGCCGGCAAGAAGTAAAGGCCCCGCCCAATGCTGCTCTGGGTCGGCCTCGGCAATCCGGAGCCGGGAATGGCCCGGCAACGGCACAATGCCGGCTTCATGGCCCTCGACGCCATCGCGCACCGCCACGGGTTCTCCCCGTGGCGGCAACGATTCAAGGGACTCCTCGCCGAGGGCACCGTCGGCGGCGTGAAGGTGATCGCCCTCAAGCCGCAGACCTACATGAACGATTCCGGCGAGGCGGTGCAGGCCGCCCTCGCCTTCTACAAGCTCGAGCACGGCGCGATCACCGTCTTCCACGACGAGATGGACCTCGTGCCCGGCAAGGTGCGCGTCAAGCGCGGGGGCGGCGCCGCCGGCCACAACGGGCTGCGCAGCATCGACCGCCTCACCGGCTCGCCCGACTACTGGCGGGTGCGCATCGGCGTCGGCCACCCCGAGAGCCGTGTGCGCGTGGTCGGCTACGTGCTGGGCGACATCCCCAAGGCCGACCAGCCGCTGATGAGCGCCGTGCTCGAGGCCATCGCCGACAGCGCCCCCCTGCTCACCGAAAACCGCGCCGAGGACTTCATGACCCGGGTGGCCCTGCTCACCCAGAACGCCGCCTGAGAGGAAACAGCGAGATGGGCTTCAACTGCGGCATCGTCGGCCTGCCCAACGTCGGCAAGAGCACCCTCTTCAACGCGCTCACCGCCACCGTCGCGGCCCAGGCCGCCAACTACCCCTTCTGCACCATCGAGCCCAACGTCGGGCGCGTCGCCGTGCCCGACCCGCGTCTCGACACACTCGCCGAGATCGGCAAGTCGGTGAAGATCGTGCCGACCTCGCTGGAGTTCGTGGACATCGCCGGGCTGGTGCGCGGCGCCTCGCGCGGGGAGGGCCTGGGCAACCAGTTCCTCGCCAACATCCGCGAGGTGGACGCCATCATCCACGTGCTGCGCTGCTTCGAGGACTCCGACGTGACCCACGTCGAAGGCTCCATCGACCCCATCCGCGACGCCGAGACCGTCGAGACCGAGCTGATGCTCGCCGACCTCGACAGCCTGGAAAAGCGCGCCATCAGCCTCCAGAAGCGCGCCCGCGGCGGCGACAAGGAGAGCATCGCCCTCGCCGCCGTGGTGGAGCCCATCGTCGCCGCGCTGCAGGCCGGCAAGCCCGCGCGCACCGTGGTGACGCCCGAGAACGCCGCCACCATCCGCCAGCTCCAGCTGCTCACCTCCAAGCCCGTGCTCTACGTCTGCAACGTCGAGGAGGGCGCGGCCGCCACCGGCAACGCCTTCTCCGCGCGCGTGGCCGAGCGCGCCGCCGCCGAGGGGGCGCGCGTCGTGGTGGTCTCTGCCGCCATCGAGGCCGAGGTGGCCCAGCTCGACGCCGCCGAGCGCGGGGAGTTCCTCGAAGGGCTCGGGCTGCACGATTCCGGGCTCGACCGCGTCATCCGCGCCGGCTACGACCTGCTGGGGCTGATCACCTACTTCACTGTCGGCCCCAAGGAATCCCGTGCCTGGACCATCGTCGCGGGAACCCGCGCCCCCCAGGCCGCCGCGGTGATCCACAACGACTTCGAGCGCGGCTTCATCGCCTGCGAGACCATCGCCTACGACGACTTCGTCGCCTGCCACGGCGAACAGGGGGCCAAGGAGACGGGGAAGATGCGCGTCGAGGGCAAGGACTACGTGGTGCGCGACGGCGACATCCTGCTGTTCCGCTTCAACGTCTGAACGCGAAGGAGAGGGTCGATGCGGATTGCGATGATCGGGGGCGGCTACGTGGGCCTCGTCTCGGGCGCCTGCTTCGCCGAGTTCGGCCACGAGGTCGCCGTCGTCGAGGCCGATGCCGGCAAGCTCGCCGCCCTTCAGGCGGGTCGGATGCCGATCTTCGAGCCCGGGCTCGACAAGCTGGTGGCCGACAACGTGGCCGGCGGCCGGCTCTCCTTCGGCGCCGACATCTCCCTGGCGGTGGCCGGGGCGGACGCCGTCTTCATCGCCGTCGGCACCCCGACGCGGCGCGGCGACGGGCACGCCGACCTCACCTATGTGTACGCCGCCGCCGAGCAGGTGGCCCACGCCCTGACCGGCTACGCGGTGATCGTGGACAAGTCCACCGTGCCCGTGGGCACCGGCCGGCGCGTCGCCGAGATCGTGCACGGCGCGCGGCCCGACCTGGAATTCGACGTCGCCTCCAACCCCGAGTTCCTGCGCGAGGGCAACGCCATCGGCGACTTCATGCACCCCGACCGGGTGGTGATCGGCACCGAAAGCGCCCGCGCCCGCGAGGTCCTCCGCCAGATCTACCGCCCGATTTCGCTCATCGAGGCGCCGATCCTGTTCACCGGCATCGAGACCGCCGAACTCATCAAATACGCGGCCAACTCCTTCCTCGCGATGAAGATCACCTTCATCAACGAGATGGCCGACCTCTGCGAGCGCCTCGGTGCCGACGTGCATGACCTCGCGCGCGGCATCGGGCTCGACGGGCGGATCGGGCGCAAGTTCCTCCACCCCGGCCCGGGCTTCGGCGGCTCGTGCTTCCCCAAGGACACCATCGCGCTCGCCCGCATCTCCCAGGATGCCGGGGCGCCGAGCCGGCTGGTCGAAACCACCGTGGCCGTCAATGACGCGCGCAAGGCCGGGATGGCCGCGCGCATCGTCGCCGCCTGCGGCGGTTCGGTGCGCGGCAGGACCCTCGGCGTGCTCGGCCTGACCTTCAAGCCCGAGACCGACGACATGCGCGACAGCCCCGCCGTGGGCATCATCGACCGGCTGGTCGAGGACGGCGCCCTGGTGCAGGCCTATGACCCGCAGGGCATGGACCAGGCCCGGCCGCTGCTGCCCGGGGCGGTGCGCTACGTGGACGGCGCCCTCGCCGCCGCCGCCGGGGCCGACGCGCTGGTGGTGATTACCGAGTGGAACGAGTTCCGCGCCCTCACCCCCGAGCAGCTCAGCTCGGCCATGGCCGGACGCGTGGTGGTGGACCTGCGCAACATCTACGACCCTGCCGCCATGGCCGCCGCCGGCTTCACCTACCGCTCCATCGGCCGGCCCGCGCCCACCCCGACCGTCTGATCTGTCTGTCCGCCGCGGATCGTGCTAAGAAACCCCGGTTTGTTCCGGGGAGCGATAACATGGCGCTGCTGAACGAGAGTGCCCGCGGGGTTTTCGTCATTTCCGTCACGCCGTTCCGCGACAACGGCGCGCTCGACCTCGAGGGCGTGCCGCGCCTCGTCGAGTTCTACCTCGCGCGCGGCGCCACCGGGCTGACCATCCTCGGCATCATGGGCGAGGCGCCCAAGCTCGCCGCCGACGAATCCATCGCCTTCGTGCGCGCCGTCACCCGCGCCGTCGCCGGACGGGTGCCCGTCGTGGTCGGCGTTTCCTCGCCCGGCTTCGCCGCCATGCGCGCGCTCGCCGGCGAGGCCATGGAGGCCGGCGCCGCCGGGGTGATGGTGGCTTCCACCCCCGGTCTGCGCTCCGACGATTCCATCTACACCTACTTCGAGCAGGTCGCCGAAACCCTCGGCTCCATCCCCTTCGTGCTGCAGGACTACCCGCTCACGACCGGGGTGCAGATCCCCGTCGGCGTGCTCAAGCGCATCATCGCCGCCCTGCCCACCTGCGTGATGCTCAAGCACGAGGACTGGCCCGGACTGAACAAGATCACCGCCCTGCGCACCGGCGAGGGCCGGCGCGTCTCCATCCTGGTGGGCAACGGCGCGCTGTTCCTGCCCGAGGAGCTGCGCCGCGGCGCCGACGGGGCGATGACCGGCTTCGCCTACCCCGAAATGCTCAGCGGCGTCGTGGCGGCCCACCAGGCCGGCGACGACCAGGCCGCCGCCGACCTCTTCGACGCCTACCTGCCGCTCGCCCGCTACGAGCAGCAGCAGGGCATCGGCCTCGCCGCGCGCAAATACGTGCTCGCCCAGCGCGGCGCCATCGCCAGCCCGGCCCAGCGCCGCCCCGGCCGCAAGCTCACCGCCGAGGATATCGCCGATATCGCCTTCCTCATCGCCCGCCAGGAAAAGCGCCTCGCCGCGATCGGAAAGCCGGCGACGAAGTAGGCAAGGAAGGTCTTCTTTTCCTGAAGGAAAAGAAGCAAAAGGACTTTATTCTT
>CALNAL010000238.1 GCA_937874445.1 uncultured Acetobacteraceae bacterium
CAGTCCCCACCCTGCGCTTCGTGCCGCAGGCCAACCTCGTTACCCTCGACCCGGTGTGGTCCACCGCTACTATCACCACCAATCATGGCTACTACGTCTACGACCAGCTCTTCGCGCTGGATGCCTCCTTCACGCCGCGCCCGCAGATGGCCGAGGGTGCCGAGGTTTCCGCCGACGGACGCGCCTGGACCATCAAGCTGCGCCCGGGGCTGAAGTTCCACGACAACACGCCGGTGCGCAGCATCGATGCCGCCGCCTCCATCGAGCGCTGGAGCAAGCGCGACGTGTTCGGCCTGCTGCTCGGCCAGGCGGTGGAACGCTACGAGACCCCCGACGACCGCACCCTCGTCATCCACCTCACCCGGCCCTTCCCGCTGATGCTCGATGCGCTGGCCAAGCCCGACATGTCTGCGCTGTTCGTCATGCCCGAGCGCATCGCCCGCAGCGACCCGTTCAAGCCGATCACCGACCCCACCGGCTCCGGCCCCTATCGCTTCGTCCGCGACGAGTGGGTGGACGGCAGCCGGCTGGTCTACGCCAAGTTCGACGGCTACCAGCCCCGCCCGGAACCCCCGGAATGGGGAACCGGTGGCAAGGTAGCCTATTTCCCGCGCATCGAGTGGCATGTCATCGCCGATTCCGCCACCGTCGCCGCCGCCATGCAGCGCGGCGAGGTGGACTGGTGGGCCCAGCCGCTGCCCGACCTCTACCCCACGCTGCAGAAGGCCGGCATGTCCCTGCAGATCGACCAGCCCGCCGGCCGCTTCGCCACCATGGTGATGAACTGCCTCCAGCCCCCCTTCGACAACGAGAAGGTGCGGCGCGCCGTGCTGATGGCGATCAACCAGACGGATTTCCTCTCCGCCTATGTCGGCGAGGACAGCACGATGTATCGCGAGTGCCGCAGCCTCTTCCCCTGCGGAACCCCCTATGCCGAGGAAGCCCTCGGCAGGACGCTGATGCATTCCTCGCTGGAAGAGGGACGCAAGCTGCTCCGGGCATCGGGCTACAAGGGCGAGAAGGTCGTCGTGGTCTCGGCCACCGACGTGCCCGTGATCACCGCCTTCGGCCAGGTCGCCAATGCACTGCTGAAGGACCTCGGCATGAACGTGGATTTCCAGGTCAGCGACTGGGGCACGGTGGTCAAGCGGCGCCTCTCCCAGGAAGGCGTGGAGAAGGGCGGCTGGAGCGTGTTCGTAACCGCCGGCCCAGCCGTGGGCTATCTCGACCCCTCCGTCTCGCCCCTGGTGCGCGGCCTCGGCGCCAAGGGACGCTTCACCTGGTGGGACAGCCCGGCGGCGGAGGCCAAGGTCGCCGAGTTCCTCAGCGCCCCCGACAAGGTCACCCAGAAGCGCATCGCCCAGGAGATCAACGACCTGGCACTCGCGGGCGTGGCCGTGGCACCGCTCGGGCAGTATTTCGTCAAGACCGCCTTCACCAAGCGCATCACCGGCGTGCTGCAGGGCATCTGCCCCTATCCGTGGAACGTGCGCCCGGCCTGATGCCCGGTCGCGATACGGCCGGGGAAGGAAGGAGAAGAAAGGCTTCTTTTTCCTGAAGGAAAAGAAGCAAAAAGGACTTTGTTCGTTGGGCTCCGCGGCCGACACAGGCGCGGAGCCCTTAGCGGATAAAGCTTTCTTGGTTCTTCTTGCTCGCAAGAAGAACACCTTACCTTACCT
>CALNAL010000239.1 GCA_937874445.1 uncultured Acetobacteraceae bacterium
TCTACACCTAAGCCTTCGTCGGCAGCGTCAGATGTGTATAAGAGACAGGCCCTGTCCGCGTCCGCCCTGCCCGCGTCTGCCCTAAAGGATTGGTCCATGGCCCGCCGCCGCCAGCTCTACGAAGGCAAAGCAAAAATTCTCTACGAGGGGCCCGAGCCGGGCACGCTCGTGCAGTATTTCAAGGACGACGCCACCGCCTTCAACGCGCAGAAGAAGGGCGTCATCACCGGCAAGGGGGTGCTGAACAACCGCATCAGCGAGTACCTGATGATGCGGCTGGGCGAGATCGGCGTGCCCACCCATTTCATCCGCCGGCTGAACATGCGCGAGCAGCTCATCCGCGAGGTGGAGATCATTCCCGTCGAGGTGGTGGTGCGCAACGTCGCGGCGGGGTCGCTTTCGACGCGACTCGGCATTCCCGAGGGCACCCGCCTGCCCCGCTCGATCATCGAGTACTACTACAAGAACGACCAGCTCGGCGACCCGATGGTCTCCGAGGAGCACATCACCGCCTTCAACTGGGCGGCGACGCAGGATCTCGACGACATGGTGGCGCTCACCCTGCGGGTGAACGACTTCCTCTCCGGGCTGTTCCTGGGCGTCGGCATCATCCTGGTGGATTTCAAGCTGGAATTCGGGCGCCTGTGGGAAAACGAGGACATGCGCATCGTCGTGGCCGACGAGATCAGCCCCGACAACTGCCGCCTGTGGGATGCCAAGACCAACGAGAAGATGGACAAGGACCGCTTCCGCCGCGACCTCGGCAAGGTCGAGGAGGCCTACCAGGAGGTGGCGCGCCGCTTGGGGATTCTCCCCGAGGCGGGCATGCGCGACCTCAAGGGTCCGGAGACGATGCAATAAAGCCACGCGCAACCGTCCCGGCCGCGTCGGCCGCGACGACCGCGACGGCCTGAGAGACAAAAGAGAAGAGGGTGCGATGAAGGCGACCGTGACGGTGATGCTCAAGAGTGGCGTTCTGGACCCGCAGGGCAAGGCCATCGGCCAGGCGCTCAAGAATCTCGGCTTTGCCGGCATCGGCGAGGTGCGCTGCGGCAAGGTCTTCAAGTTCGACCTGGCCGGCCAGGATGCCGCCGCCGCCAAGGTCCAGGCCGAGGAGATGGCCCGCAAGCTGCTGGCCAACACCGTCATCGAGAGCTTCACGGTGGAGGTGGCGGCGTGAAGGCAGGCATCGTCGTCTTTCCCGGGATCAACCGCGAGCGCGACATGGCGATCGCGCTGGAGCGCGCCTCGGGCCACGCCCCGCGCATGATCTGGCACCGCGAGACCGACCTCTCCGGCCTCGACCTGGTGGTCATCCCCGGCGGCTTCTCCTACGGCGACTACCTGCGCTGCGGCGCCATGGCCGCCCAGTCCCCGGTGATGGAGTCCATCCGCGCCCACGCCGCCCGCGGCGGGCACGTGCTGGGGGTGTGCAACGGCTTCCAGATCCTCGTCGAGGCGGGGATGCTGCCGGGCGCGCTGCTGCGCAACGCCTCGCTGCGCTTCCTCTCCTGCGACTGCTTCCTGCGCGTCGAGCGGGCCGACACCGACTACACCGCCCGCTACGCCAAGGGCGCGGTGTTCCGCTCCTGCATGGCCCACGGCGACGGCAACTACTTCGCCGACGCCGAGACGCTCGACCGCCTGGAGGGCGAGGGGCTGGTGGCCTTCCGCTACGTCACGGCGGAGGGGGCGGTCACGCCGGAGGCCTGCCGCAACGGCAGCGCGCGCAACATCGCCGGCATCTATTCGCCCAACCTGCGCGTGCTGGGCATGATGCCCCACGCGGAGGACCTGGTGGACCCGCTGATGGGCGGCGCCGACGGACGCCCGCTCTACGACAGCATCGCCGCGGCCCTGGCCGCCTGACCCGGGAGCGAGGCGCATCATGACCAAGCAAGCCAATACGAAGCAGGCAAATCTGGCCACGGCCCGGGAATTCGGGCTCTCCGCCGAGGAATACGACCGCGTCCTGACGATCATGGGCCGCACGCCCACCTACACCGAGCTCGGCATCTTCAGCGTGATGTGGTCGGAGCACTGCTCCTACAAGTCGAGCCGGGTGTGGCTGAAGGAGCTGCCCACCAAGGCCCCGTGGGTCATCCACGGCCCGGGCGAGAACGCCGGCGTGGTGGACATCGGCGAGGGCCTGGCCGCCATCTTCAAGATGGAAAGCCACAACCACCCGAGCTTCATCGAGCCCTACCAGGGGGCGGCGACCGGCGTGGGCGGCATCATGCGCGACGTGTTCACCATGGGCGCGCGCCCCATCGCCAACCTCAACGCGCTCCGCTTCGGCGACCCGTCGCTGCCCAAGACCCGCAGCGTCATCGACGGGGTGGTGCGCGGCATCGGCGACTACGGCAACTGCCTGGGCGTGCCGACGGTGGGCGGGGAGACCAACTTCCACTCCTCCTACAGCGGCAACCCGCTGGTCAACGCCATGACGGTGGGCATCGCGCCGAAGGACCGCATCTTCCTCTCGGCGGCGGCCGGCGTGGGCAACCCGGTGGTCTATGTCGGCTCCAAGACGGGGCGCGACGGCATCCACGGCGCCACCATGGCCTCGGCCGAGTTCGCCGAGGATTCCGAGGAGAAGCGCCCCACCGTCCAGGTCGGCGACCCCTTCGAGGAGAAGCTGCTCATCGAGGCCTGCCTGGAGCTGATGCAGACCGACGCCATCGTCTCCATCCAGGACATGGGGGCCGCGGGCCTGACCTCCTCGGCGGTCGAGATGGCCGGCAAGGGCGGGGTGGGCATCGCCATCGACCTCGACCTCGTGCCCCAGCGCGAAACCGACCTCTCCGCCTACGAGATGATGCTCTCGGAGAGCCAGGAGCGCATGCTGATGGTCCTGCGCCCCGACCGCCAGGAGGTCGCGCGCGCCATCTTCGACAAATACGAGCTGGATTTCGCGGTCATCGGCCACCTCACCGACACCGGCCGCATCGTGGTGACCCACCAGGGCCGCCAGGAGGTGGACATCCCCCTGGAGCCGCTCGCCACCCACGCCCCGCTCTACCGGCGCCCCTACGTCGAGACCCAGCCCCCCGCCCCGCTCGGCGCGGTGGCCGACCCGGCGGGCCTGTCGCAGGCGCTGCTCAAGCTGATCGGCTGCCCCGATCTGTGCTCGCGCGCCTGGATCTGGGACCAGTACGACGCGACGGTGCGCGGCCAGACGCTGCGCCGCCCCGGCGCGGCCGACGC
>CALNAL010000240.1 GCA_937874445.1 uncultured Acetobacteraceae bacterium
CTCCCCCCCACTGCCCCTCCAGCAGATGCAGACGCACCCCGATCAGCACCACCGCGAGGGCGGCGAGGCGGGCGAGCGGCACCAGCACGGTGGTGGCGAGCACCACCAGGGCAAGGGCGGAAAACCCCCTCTCGGCAAGCACTTCGGGGCCGGAGAGGAGACGCGATTCGCGGACCAGCCCGGCGGCATCCAGGGCGAGGAAGGGCGAGGTGGCGGCGATGCCGAGCAGCATCAGAGCCGTAAGGGCAAGGGCGAGAGTGCGCGTCTCGGGGTTGGCCCGATGGCGCGCCAGCACCGCCCCGCAGCGCGGGCAGCGGGCCAGGGCACGCCGCGGCAGCGGGGCGACGCGCACGAACAGCCCGCAATCGGGGCATTCGCACAGGTGGGATGAATCCGCAGGACACGCCATCATCGAACGGCAGATCTCCGAAAGTCGCGTAGAACGATCGTCCAATGTGCCGCGCGGGTCAACGGGGATGCGTCCTGGGCGCGGGAAGGACGAGGGAAAGAATCCCCCTCCCCTCCGTGGGATGGCGGTTGCGTGCTGTCGCGGGGGCGGGTATATGCCCCACGCTTGCGAGGCCGACGTAGCTCAGTGGTAGAGCAGCTGATTCGTAATCAGCAGGCCCTCGGTTCAAGTCCGAGCGTCGGCACCAGCTTTTTCAAAGCAATTTCAGTGTGTTATTCGGCCAGATCTGTCTGCACGCCGACAAGATCGTGAATTTGGTAAAGGGCCTGCCGATCGGCGTGACGGTGACTGGCAATCGAGGCACTTGACCCCGAGGCCACCACGGCCGTCTCCTGATCTCCAGGATCGCACACACGAGGACATCGGAATGGACCGCCGCGCTTTGTTGACCGCCTTGTGCGCCAGCGGCGCCGCTTCCGTCGCCCTGGGCACCACCGCCCAGGCCGCCCACACCACCGGCCGCCAGCTCATCGCCGCATTCGCCGCCACCCTGTCGCGCCATGACATCGACGCTTTCGCCGCCTTGTTCGCCGACAGCTACGTCAACCACCAGGTCAGTGCCGCCACCCCGCCGCCGCCGTCCAGCCTCACTCCCAAACAGGCCAGCGTCGCCTTCTTCGCGGCCAGGATCAAGGGACTTCCAGACCTCAAGGTGACCATCGAGGCCCAGATCGAAAACGCCACCATGGCCGCCGCCAGCTTCCTCTACGAGGGCACCCAGACCGCCCCCTACATGGGCGTGGCCCCCACCGGCAAGCGCCTGCGCTTCACCTCCTGCGACATCTTCCGCGTGGTGAACGGCCAGTTCGCCGAGCACTGGGGCATGGGCGACATCGCCGGCGTGATGGCACAATTAAAGGAATAATATTCCTAATTCTGAAATCCGTCGGATTTTGGAATCTGAAGGACACTGGCAGGCTGCTGAAAAAGGGGGGCATGATTCGCTCGGCCGAGAGGGCGAGCGAAATGCGTGGAAGTGACACCGTAGCTGGGGCGTTGTTCAGCTACGTGCTCGTGGCCCGCTCGTGCCCCTCTAGCGGACCTCGTTGATGTAACGGTACGCCTCGGTACGGGCACGGTGGGTCCCCAAAAGCAGGGGATGTGCGGCCGGGTCGAAGCCAGTTTCCTCAATGACCAGCAACGCGGCCGGCTCGGACAGTCCGAGTGCCGCCGCATCGTCGGCGGTGGCGAGGGCCGCGCGCAGCTCCTCGCGCACCGCGGTCACCCGCAGACCCCAGCGCTCCAGCAAATACAGGAAAAGCAATTGCGGCAGCGCCGCCGTTTCCTGCGGGAATCCGGGAACCAGGGCCTGCGGAATGCGATAGTGGTCGAGCATGATCGGCCGCCCGTCCACCTTGCGCACCCGTCGGAGGTGGATCAGCTCGGTGCCCGGCGCGATATCCAGGAGCGTGGCATCCGCGGCCTCCGCGGGGGCCCGCCAGAGGGAAAGCGCCACGGCCTGCGAGCGCAGCAACGCGCCGTCGGCCCCGTGCAGGCGGAAGTAGCGGAAGAAGAACCGCAGCGAATGCTCGGGCGTCCGGCCGGTCACCACGGTGCCCACGCGGGGGCGACGCACCAGCATGCCTTCGGCCACCAGCGCGGAAAGGGCTCGCCGCACGGTGCCCACCGCCACGTCGAACTCCGTGGCCAGTTCCACCTCGCCCGGCACCGCGGCGCCCGGGGCCCAGGTACCCAGCAGGATGCGCTCGGAAAGCTCGCGGCGGAGTCGCTCGTGCAGCGGCACGAAGCCGCCGGCGCGCGTTCCCGCATGCAGTCGGCGTCTTGACAGGTCAGGAGGAGGAGGGCTCATACTGCATTTCTATACAGAAATTGGACACCCTCCCATCCTCACATCGCATCCTTGCGGAGAGAACCTCCTCGCACGCGCATCAGACATCATCGCCCGGCGGCAGGACGCCTGGACGGAGGTTCTGGCGCGCCTGGTGGCGGTCGATACCTCCTTCCCCCCCGGCAACGGCTACGCGGCATTCGCCGAGTTGCTGGAGACGCTGTTCGTTCCCCTCGGCCTGAGTTGCCGGCGCGTGGAGGTCCCCGAGGCGCTGTGGCGCACGCCGGAGGCCGCCGGGGCGCGCATCAACGTCATCGCCGCCCCGGCCGAGCGACGGCTGCCGGGCTGCGGCATCTACGTCCATACCGACACGGTGCCGCCCGGCGATGGCTGGACCCGCCCGCCCCTGGCGTTGGCCCGCGAGGGCGAGCGCCTCTACGGGCGCGGCGCGGCGGACATGAAGGGCACGCTGGCGGCCTTCTACGCGGCCCTCACGGCGGCACGCGAGGCCGGGCTGCCGCTGGCCTTCGACCCGGTGCTGCTGGCCTGCACCGACGAGGAGGGCGGCCTCTATCCAGGCGTGCGCTACCTCGCCGAACAGAAGCTGATCGGCTGCGAGCAGGTGATCTGCCTCAACGGCGGGGCCGCCCCGCGCATCTGGGCCGGCTGCTTCGGCAGCATCGACTTCGCCGTGACCGTCACCGGCCATGCGGCCCACTCCGGCGACCCGGGGCCCCACGGGGTCAACGCGGTCGAGCAGGCACTGCCGATCGCCGCCGCGCTGATGGCCCTCAAGGAAAAGGTCGAGGCCCGGACCTCGGCGATGCCCGCCCCGCCGCATTTCGGCGGTGCCCCCCTGCGGGCGCGACTGACTCTGGCGGCGATCCATGGCGGCGCCAAGGGCTCGGCGCTGCCCGGCGCGTGCCGTCTGCTGGTCAATCGCCGGGTGATGCCCGAGGAAACCATGGACTCCGCCCTCGCCGAGCTGGAAGCCGCGGTCGCCGAGGGGGCCCGCGCCAGCCACGCCCTCGACGTCGCGACCCGGGTGGTGGGGCGGCTCGACCCGGTGGTCGATCCTGACGCGGGCGGCGACTGCTGGCCGCGCTGGCGCCGCGCCCTCGCCTGGGGGTTCGGCTGGCCCGATGCCGCCTTCGCCCGCTACGGCTCCTCGACCAGCTCCGACATGGGCTACCTGCGGGCCGCCGGCGTGAGCGGAATGATGCTCGGCGGCCTGTCGCGGCCCGACAACCACACCCACGCCGCCGACGAATTCACGACCGCTGCCGATATTGCCGGCCTGGCGCGGGCCCTGCTCGCCTACCTCGCCGCCGCTTCCATTCCTTCAGGAGACCCCGCATGATCTCTCGTCGCCAGATTTTTGCCGGCGCCGCAGTGCTCGGTGCCGCTTCCCTCGTGCCCGGTCTCGGCCAGGCACAGCCTGCCCCGCGCCGCGGGGGCGTGCTGCGCATCAGCGTCGACCAGGCCGCTGGCGTGCTCAATCCGTTGCTGACCCGAGTCAATCCCGAATATCTCGTCGCCGAGCTGCTCTATTCCGGACTCACCCGCCTGCGCGCGGACATGACCGCCGAGCCCGACCTCGCAGAATCCTGGACCAGCACGCCCGACCTCGCCGAATGGACCTTCAAGTTGCGGGCCGGCCTGGTGTTCCACGACGGCACGCCCTGCACCTCGCGCGACGTGGCGGCCTCCTTCACCGCCATGCTCGACCCCAAGACCGCCTCGGCGGCGCGCACCAACATCGGCCCGATCGCCGAGGTTTCCGCGCCCGATGCGCAGACCGTGGTCTTCAAGCTCAAGGGCGGATACGCCGACCTGCCCGTGGCGCTCGCCTATACCAACGCCAAGATCATCCCCGAGAAGATCGCAGCCGGGGACATGAGCGTTCTCTCGCGCAGCGCGATCGGGACCGGGCCGTTCAAGCTGGTTTCCTTCGAGCCCGAGCGGCAGATCGTGGTGGCGCGCAACGAACATTATTGGGACCCCGCGCGCCCGCATGTCGATCGCGTCGAGGTGCTGGTCTATCCCGATCCCGCCGCCGAGGCCTCCGCGCTGATCGCCGGCGATACCGACCTGATGGCCTCGGCCCAACCTTCGGAGTTCCCGCGCCTCGCCTCGGCCTCCGGCGTCAAGGCGCTGCGCGTGCCGTCCGGGCAGTTCCTCAACATCAACATGGCCTGCGACCTCAAGCCCTTCGACGACGTGCGCGTGCGTCGGGCGTTGGCGCTGACGGTCGATCGCGAGGCGATGGTCGGCTTCGCGGCCCAGGGTTTCGGCACGCCGGGCAACGACACGCCGCTCAGCCCGGCCTATCATTTCTATCAGCAGGCCCCGCTGCTCAAGCGCAACATTCCTGATGCGAAAAGGTTTCTCGCCGAGGCCGGCTACCCCAACGGCCTCGACCTCACCCTCGTCGCCTCCGATACGCCTTCCACGCGCACCCAGCTCGGCGTTGCCGTGCGCGAGATGGCCAAGGAGGCGGGCTTTCGCATCCAGGTGCAGACCATGCCGCACGCGACCTATCTTGCGCAGGTGTGGACGAAGGGAAATTTCTACGTCGGCTTCTACAATATGCAGGCCTCCGCCGACGCCATCTTCTCGCTGCTCTACACCTCCAATGCGGCCTGGCCGGAAACTCGCTGGAAGAATCCAGATTTCGACAAGCTGATCGGCGAGGCGCGGGTCACCGCCGACGAGGCCAGGCGCCGCGACATCTACGGCCAGGCCCAGGCCTTGATGCGCGAGGGTGTTCCTTCGGTGATCCCGGTGTTCTTCGATCTGCTGGCCGCCCAGCGCCCCTATGTGCAGGGCTATCAGCTCAATCCGCGCGGCGCGGTGTTCTCGCTCGACAAGCTGTGGCTGGGCGAAGGCGCGCCCAAGCGTCGCTGAAGCCGGAGCAGCGCTGAGATGTCGGCACGCTGGTTGCTGCGACGCCTGCTGCTGGTCTTCTACACCCTGCTGGTGGTGTCGATCCTGGTGTTCGCCATCACCCAGGTGCTCCCCGCCGATGCGGCGGTGACGCTGTTGGGGGAAAACGCTTCGGTCGAGGCCTTGGCAGCGGTGCGGTCGCGCCTCGGGCTCAACGATCCGGTGTGGCTGCAATTCTGGCACTGGATCGCTGGCGTGGCGCAGGGGAACCTCGGGGTCTCCATGCGCACCGGCCAGCCGGTGGGACCGACCATGCTGATAGCTTTGTCGCGCTCGCTGCTTCTGGCAGTGTGCTCGATCGGGCTGATGCTGGTGGTGGCCGTGCCGCTGGGCGTGCTGGCGGCGTTGCGGCGCGGGAAGGCGGCCGACCTCGGGGTGGGGCTGGTCTCCTATCTCGGCGTTTCCGTGCCGGAATTCGTTACCGCGACGGTGGTGCTGGTAGTGCTGGCCGATCGCCTGCAATGGCTGCCGGCGACCGGCTACGTTCCCCTTACCGAGAACTTCTGGGACGGCGTGCGTCATCTCGTGGCGCCCGTGCTGACGGTTTCCATCGTTCTGGTCGCGCATGTTTCGCGCATGGTGCGCTCCGAGACGGCGGACGTGCTGTCCTCCGACTACGTCGCTGCGGCACGGCTGAAGGGATTGTCGGGACGCGTGGTGCTGCTGCGCCACGTGCTGCGCAATGCGTTGCTGCCGGTGGTGACGGTGGTGGCGCTCGACGTCGGCTATCTTCTCGGCGGCATCATCGTGGTCGAGGAGATCTTCGCCATCCCCGGCATCGGCCGCCAGCTGCTGGTGGCCATCGAGAACCGCGACCTGCCAGCGATGCAGGCGGGGGCGCTGATCATGGCCGCGACCTACGCCTTCGCCAATTTCCTCGCAGATCTGGCCTATGCCTTCCTCGATCGGCGCATCCGTTATGAATGACCTTCTGCGACGCCTGCTGGCCACGCGCCAGGGGGCGCTGGGCGTGGTGTTGCTGGTGCTGGTGGCGTTCTGCTGCATCGCCGGCCCGTGGCTCGCCCCCTACGATGCCGAGCAGATCGATTTCCTCGGCCGCTTCGCTGCCCCCGGCACGCGCCACCTGCTGGGCGCCGATCAGCTCGGCCGCGACGTGCTTTCGCGTCTGTTGACCGGGGCGCGCACCACGGTGCCCGCGGCACTCGGGGCCACGCTGCTCGGCACGCTGGCCGGCGCCGTGGCCGGCACGCTCTCGGCCTATCTCGGCGGCCATTGGGACGAGGCGATCATGCGCACCATCGATGCCGTGATGGCGCTGCCTGGTCTGCTGCTGGCGCTGCTGGTGGCCAACACGCTGGGTGCGGGCGGGCTCGGCGCGGTGCTGGCGGTGGCAGTGGCCTTCGCCCCGGGCATGGCACGCATCACCCGCAGCGTGGCGCTGGCGGTGCGACGGCAGGAATACGTTTCGGCGGCCATCGCCCGCGGCGAATCCGGCACCTACATCGTCCTGCGCGAGATGCTGCCCAATGTCGTGGCGCCGGTGATCGTCGAGACCACCATCCGCGTCGCCTTCGCGGTGATGCTGTTCGCGACACTGAGTTTTCTCGGCCTGGGCGCGCAGCCTCCGGCTCCGGAATGGGGGCTGATGGTCAGCGAGGGCCGGCGCTATCTGCATCAGGCTCCCTGGCTGGTGGTGGTGCCGGGCGTTGCCATCGCGATCACGGCGATCGGCTTCAACCTGCTGGGGGACGGGCTGCGCGACGCGCTCAACCCGCGTGACGAACGATGACCCCGCTGCTGGAGATCCGCGACTACACCTTGGACTTTCAGACGCGCGCCGGCCCCTTCCGGGCCCTCGACGGCGTGAGTCTGGCGGTGGCGCCGGGCGAGGTGCTGGGCCTGGTCGGCGAGTCCGGCTCGGGCAAGACGACGCTGGCCATGGCGGTGATGCGCCATCTTGCCGGCAATGCCCGCGAGCGTGGAGGCTCCATCCGTTTCGATGGCCGCGAGCTGATCGGCATCGCCCCCGCCGAGGTCCGCGCGCTGCGTGGGCGCCGCATCGGCATGGTCTTCCAGAACCCCGCGACCTCCCTCAACCCCACCCTGACCCTGGGGCGGCAGATCACGGAAGTTCTCGAGCGACACCGCGGACTTTCCCCGCGCGCGGCCGCGACGGAAGCGGTGGACTGGCTCGGCCGTGTCGAGCTGCGCAATCCGGCGGCGCTGATGCGGCGCGATCCGCACCAGCTCTCGGGGGGCGAGAAGCAGCGCGTGGTGATCGCGGCCACCTTCGCGGTCCACCCCGACCTGATCCTGTTCGATGAGCCGACCACGGCGCTCGATGTCATCACCGGCGCGCGGATTCTCGAGCTGTTCCGCCGGCTGCGCGCCGAGACGGGAGTGACGGGCCTCTACATCTCCCACGATCTGGCCGTGGTTTCGCGCATCGCCGACCGGGTGGCGGTGCTGCGGCACGGACGTCTCCTCGAGCAGGCTCCGGCGGCGACGCTGTTTCATGCGCCCCAGAACGACTATACCCGCCGCCTGATTGCATCCGTTCCGAAACCGGAACACCGCCTGGTGCAGGATACGCCGGGGGCGGAGAAGATTCTCGAAGCGGACCATCTCGGCGTTGCCTACTGGCGCCCGAGACTGTTCGGCCGCCAGATATTCGTGGGCGTGCACGATGTCACTCTCGACGTGCGGGCCGGCGAAATTCTCGGGGTGGTGGGCGAATCCGGATCGGGAAAATCCACCATCGCCCGTGCACTGACGGGGCTCGCGCATGCCACCGGCGAGATCCGCCTCGATGGGGCGCTCGTCGGGCGGATGGGCCGCGCCTATCGCCGCGCCGTGCAGATCATCTTCCAGCACCCGGATTCCTCGCTCAACCCGCGCCAGAGGATCGGCGAAATCCTGGCTCGCCCGCTGCGACTCTACGGCGGCTCCCCACGCGAGATCCCCGACCTGCTGGCCCAGGTGCATCTGCCGGCGGAGTACGCCCATCGCTGGCCGCACCAGCTCTCGGGGGGCGAGAAGCAGCGCGTGGCCATCGCCCGCGCCTTTGCAGCCCGTCCGCGGCTGGTGATCTGCGACGAGATCACCGCGGCCCTCGACGTCTCGGTGCAGGCGGCAGTGATCGAGCTGTTGCTCGATCTGCGCCGCCAGCATGGCACCGCCTATCTGTTCATCACGCACGACCTCAATCTGGTCCGCCAGATCGCACACCGCCTGGCGGTGATGCAGCATGGCGAACTGGTCGATCTTCTGGGCATCGACGACCTCGGCAGCGGTCGCGAGAACGCCTACACGCGCGCGCTGATGGAAGCATCGCCCGCGCCCGTCGGATAAAGGAGACCTCGCATGACCCCACAGGACCTGCTTGCACGCATCGACACGAAGTCCTGTCTCGACTTCCTCTCGGCGATGGTGCGCCATCCCAGCCATTCCCAGACTCCCGGCGAGCGCAAGCTGGTCGAGTTCATGGCCGGGAAGATGCGCGATATCGGTCTGGAGGCGGAACTTTCTCCGGTGACGAAGGATCGTGTCAACGCCATCGGCCGCTGGAAGGGAACCGGCGGCGGCCGCAGCCTGCTCTTCAACGGCCATCTCGACACCAACCCCGTCACCGAGGGCTGGACCGTCGATCCCTACGGCGGCAAGGTCGATGACAAATTCATCTGGGGCATCGGCGTCTCCAACATGAAGGCCGGCGACGCGGCCTCGTACTGCGCCGTCAAGACGCTGCGCGACGCGGGCGTGAAGCTCAAGGGAGACGTGATCCTCACCTACGTGGTGGGAGAGCTTCAGGGCGGCGTCGGCACGCTGGCGTTCATCCGCAACGGTCTGCGCGCCGACTTCTTCGTCAACTCCGAGCCCACCGATATGCAGGCGATGACGATGCATGCCGGGGCGCTGGGATTCGCCATCGAGCTGATCGGCGACACCCGCCATCTCTCCAAGCGCGAGGAGGCGGTAGACGCGGCGCTCGCCGCCTGCGACCTCGCCCCGCGCCTCGACAAGCTGATTTTCTCCGGCGCCCTCGACGCGGAACACCGGTCCATCAACCGCTGCCACGTCGGCGTGGTGCGGGCAGCGCTGGGACGCAACCTCGAGGAATGGCGTCCGCCGCAGGTGGCCGATTATGCGGTGCTGAAGGGCACCTGCCGCTATGCTCCGGGCCAGACCGAGGCGCAGGTCCTGGCCGACATGGAAGGCGAACTGGCCGCCCTGCGACAGCGCTTCCCCGGACTCAAGACCGTCCTGACTCCCGAGCACGAGACCGGCCGTCCGGCAATGCCGACCTTCGAAGTGTCCCGCACCAGCCCGATCGTGGCCGCGGTCAATCGTGCCTACAAGGCCGTGCGCGGCGTCGAACAGCCCACCGGCGCCGTCCTGCCCCCGGCCTATTACGGCACCGATGCCGCCCATCTCTGCCGCGCGGCGGGAATGGAGGGCGTCGTCTGCGGGCCGGGCGGGCGCTACAACACCATGCCCGACGAGCGCGTGGACATTCCCGACTTCCTCGACATGGTGCGCATCTACATGCTGACGATCCTCGAAATCTGCGGGGTCGCCGAATGAGTCGCGACCTGATCCCCCCCGCCGAACAGCAGGGCCGCCTTGCCGCAGTGCGGGCCCTCGCCCGCGCGGTGGGGGCAGAGGCGGTGCTGCTCGACCAGGCCGAGGTGCTGGCCTGGGCCACCGGCTTTACCGTCTCCGCCACCATGTACCGCGCGGCCGTGATCCCCTGCGAGGGAGCCCCCTTCTGGGTGCTGCGCAACCTCGATCGCGATCCCTGTCTGGCCCAGGGCTGGATCGCCGAGGCGCAAGGCTTCGATGACGATGCCGACCCGCAGGCCGAGGTGGCCGCGGCCCTCACCGCGCACGGCCTCGACCATGCCGTGCTGCTGGTCGATCCGGATTCGCACGGACACACCGTGCAGGTGCGCCGCCGCCTGGAAGCACTGCTGCCGGGCACACGGTTCGTGGAGCGGGCGGGTCTGTCGGATTGGCTGCGCCGCTGCAAGTCGGAAACCGAGATCGGCCTGCTGCGCGAGGCCGCGCTGATCGGCGACGCGGCAATGGAGGCGGTACGGCGCGCCTGCCGCCCGGGCGTGACGGCGGGCGAGGCTGCCGCCGAGGCCGCCGCCGAGTTTCTCCGGCGCGGGGCCGATACTGGCGAGGCAGGGCCAATCCTGCGCGCCGACGGCGACATGGGCTTCCTGCACGGCCTGCGCGACCGGACGCCGCTCGCCGAGGGCGATGTGCTGCACGTCGAGCTGACCCCCAAGCGGGCACTCTACGGCGCGCGGGTGATGCGTCCGATCCTGGTGGGCGCGGACCGCCACGACATTGCCGGACGCACGGCCCGGCTGGCAGCCCTGCAGGACCGCCAGATCGCGGCCATGCGCCCCGGTGCCGAGGCCCGCGAGGTGGATGCGCTGCTGCGCAACGCCGTGCTGGCCGAGGGACTGCGCCCGGCCTACGGCAACGTCAGCGGCTACACGCTGGGGATCTACGGACGTACGCCGCGTCCGAGCGACTTCTCCTTCGCGCTGCATCCCGGGGCACAGTTCCGGCTGGAGGAGAGGATGGTGTTCCATCTCTATGTCTCCGCCGGGGGCACGGCGATCAGCGAGACGGTGGTGGTAAGGCCGCATGGTGGCGAGCGCCTGTCCGGCTTGCCGAGACGAGCCCTGCAAGGAGGGAACGCTTAAGCCACACCTGGGGTGAGCTGGGTTGTGAGGAGGTCCCCTCTATCTGGGCATCCTGGCGACCTGGATAAGCTCGGTTCTGGATATTGTCAGGCCGCCGGTCTCTCCGGTTTGCCTATCCCGTATGCCTCGTCGGGCGTTCGCCCGGCCGGGGCCGGATGGGGCCGCCTGGCGTTGTAGTGGCCGATCCAGCAGGTCAACCCGGCCCACAGCTCCGATCCGGTCTCGAAAGCGTGCAGATAGACGCATTCGTATCTCGGGCTGCGCCAAGGCCGCTCGATGAAGACGTTATCCATCCAGCGTCGACGGCCATCCATGCCGATCTGCACGCCGGTGAAGCGCGGTGGGGTAGACTGGCTGCCCTGGTCGGTGTTGAAAATTTCCGGCCGCCCGAACCGCCTCAATACCTCTTCCAGCGCCTCGATGCAGAACTCCACATCCCTGGTGTTCGACACCCGCCAGGCCAGTACCTTGTGGCTGCTCCAGTCCAGGGCAGCGACCAGATAGAGGAAGCCGCGGCGCATCGGGATATAGGAGATATCCACGCACCAGATCTGGTTCGCTCGCTCAATCGTCAGATCCCGCAGCAGGTAGGGGGAGACCTGGTGTTGGGGATGCGGAACCGTCGTTCGCGACCGCTGGTAGATTGGCGCCTGCCCCATCTTGGCCATCAGCCGTCGCACCCGCTTGCGACCGACGCCGCAACCCTCGCGACAGATGCCGCGCCATCTGCCGTGAGCCATGCCACGGCGTCTCGAGAAACCGGGTATCGATCAGCCGCATCAGGTCCAGGTTCAGTGGCGTCTCGCCTGCAGACTGGTCGCAGAACCCCGACCGACGGACCGACAACAACTCGCAGTGCCGCACGATCGACAGTTGCGAATGCCCGGTGCGGTGCTCCCCTCCACCCTCTCACTTTCTGGGAAAGCGGGCGCACGGATCTCACGATGGTGTCCACGCTCGGAACTGGTGGACACCCCGCGCAAATACGACGAGGGCCGCTTGCGCGGCCCGTCACGTAACATGCTGGTTTTTTTAGAAAAACTGGAGCGGGCGAAGGGATTCGAACCCTCGACCCCAACCTTGGCAAGGTTGTGCTCTACCCCTGAGCTACGCCCGCATCCATCGCGTCGCCACCGATGCGCAAGCACCAGGTGGCGGAGTGGGGCGCCTTCTATGCGGGATCGGCGGCCTTGGCAACCCCCTACTGCATCCGTGGGGAAACTTTCTTCGTCTTCCTGCTTTTCCGCCAGCTGCGGTGCGCTCCGGCTTGTTCCCCGGCGGGGCTGTGCCATCTATACGGAGAAATCTTCCCCTGAACCAAGAGTCGCGGAACGCCCCCCATGGATCTCATCATCGGACAGAATCAGCCCAACGGCGCCGCCGGCTCCGCCGATTTCATCGTCGACGGCGACCAGAAGACCTTCATGCAGGACGTGGTGGATGCCTCGCGCAAGCTGCCGGTCCTGGTCGATTTCTGGGCCACCTGGTGCGGCCCGTGCAAGCAGTTGACTCCTGCCCTGGAAAAGGTGGTCCGCGCCGCCGCCGGCCGCGTCAAGCTGGTGCGGATCGACATCGACAAGAACGAATCCCTCGTCCAGCAGCTCATGCAGCTGGGCGTGCCGCTGCAGTCCGTGCCGACGGTGGTGGCGTTCTGGCAGGGCCAGCTCGCCGATCTCTTCCAGGGCGCCCAGCCCGAATCGGAAATCAAGCGCTTCGTCGAGAGCCTGCTCAAGGCCGCCGGCAGTGCCATGCCGGCCGCCGACCTCACCGTCGAGGCCAAGACGGCGCTGGACGAAGGCCGCTTCCAGGAGGCCAGCGAGCTTTATGCCGCGGCCCTCAACGACGATGCGGACAACGCTGCGGCCTGGGGCGGCGTGGTCCGCGCCCAGCTCGCCCTCGGCCAGGAGGATCAGGCCCGCGCCACGCTCGCCAAGGTTCCCCCCGCGCTGTCCGAGCGTGCCGAGGTAACCGGCGCCCGTGCCGCGCTGGCGCTGGCCGAGGAAGGCCGCAAGGCGAAGTCCCAGATGGCGGCGCTGGAGGAGCGTCTGGCCGCCAACCCGGCCGACCACCAGGCGCGCTACGATCTCGCCACCGCGCTCAACGCCGCCGATCGTCGCGAGGAGGCCGCCGACGCCCTGCTGGAGATCATCCGCCGCGACCGCACCTGGAACGACGAGGCCGCCCGTCAGCAGCTGCTGAAGTTCTTCGGCTCCTGGGGCTTCGACGACCCGGCGGCCCAGGCCGCGCGCCGCCGTCTGTCGTCGCTGCTGTTCAGCTGAAATGCCACGCCCCCTGCCCGCCCTGGAGCACCTGCCCACCGAGTTCGGGATCTTCCCGCTGGAGGAGGCGCTGCTGCTGCCGGGCGGACGGCTGCCGCTCAACGTATTCGAGCCGCGCTACCTGGCGCTGGTGGAGGATTCGCTGGCGGCGGGCCGCTTCTTCGGCATGCTCCAGCCTGACCCCTCGGCCCCGGTGGGACCGCACGGGCCGGGCCTGTTCCGCGTCGGCTGCCTGGGCCGGCTGGTCGCCTTCGAGGAGGCCGAGGACGGGCGCACCCTCATCGCGCTGCAGGGCGTCATCCGCTTTGCCGTGGAGAGCGAGCTGGAGGGACGCCGCGGCTATCGCCGCGTGCGTGCCGCCCTCGCCCGGTTCGCCCCCGCCATCGCCCCCCCCGCCCCGGTGGAGGGCTTCGACCGCGCGACCCTGCTGGCCCGGCTGCGTCCCTACTTCGCCACCCGTGGCATCAATGCCAACTGGGGCGCCATCGAGGTGCTGGCCGACGCGGCGCTGATCACCACGCTGGCGATGGCCTGCCCCTTCGGAGCCGCCGAGCAGCAGGCGCTGCTGGAGGCCCCCACCCCGGCCGAGCGCGCCCGCGTGCTCGCCGCGCTCATCGAGATCGACACCCATGACACCCCCGAGGCGGATGCTGCGCCGAACCGCCCGAGGGTCAGCTGAACCCGGCGCCGGAGTTTGCCGCGATGTCGGACGACGACACTCCCTCCTCCGCTCCCTTCGCCCCGGTCGACCCGCGTCTGCTGGAGATCCTGGTCTGCCCCGTGACCAAGCAGCCGCTGATCTACGACCGGGAGCGCAACGAGCTGATCAGCAAGGCGGCCGGCCTGGCCTACCCGATCCGCGACGGCATCCCCATCATGCTGCCCGACGAGGCCCGCAAGCTGGACGATGCCTGATGGCCGTGCTGCAGGAGCTGCGCCTCGATCGCCCGCGGCGCTGCCTGGAGCTGACCTACGATGACGGCAGCCGCTTCACGCTGGCCGCGGAATATCTGCGCGTGGAAAGCCCGAGTGCCGAGGTGCAGGGCCATGCGCCGGAAGAACACCGCACCATCGGCGGCTGCCGCAACGTCGCCATCACCGGGGTGGAGCCGGTGGGCAACTACGGCGTGACCCTGGTCTTCGACGACGGGCATGACACCGGCGTTTACACCTGGGCCTATCTCCACCAGCTCGGCCGCGAGCACGACACCCGCTGGCCCGCCTATCTCGCCGCCCTCGCCGCCGAGGGCCTGACGCGCTGAGAGCCCCGCGGGCCAGGCTCCCGGAGCAGGTCGTCCTCCGGCGGAATCGCCGGGGCGCGTGACTCTGCCCGGAGAAACAAGGCGCTGGAGCATCTGCCGTGAGCCAGCGCGGACGCATCGTGCTCTCGTGCCCTGATTGCGCGGTCCTGGAGCCTGCGAAATCAGGACACTTCCCTTTTCATTTCAGGGGCCTGCTGATCCGCTCCGTCCGTCGCGGATGCGACGACCTTCGCGGGCAGGACACTAGGCTCCCACCTCCAGCCCCGTCAGCCCCTCGCCGAGCAGCTTCAGCAGGTCCGGCAGGGCCAGCGCCACGCAGCCGTCGGTGGGGGCGTAGTCGCCGCGCGCCACGTGCAGGAAGATCGCCGAGCCCCGCCCCGGCACCGCCGGCGCGTCGTTCCAGCCCAGCACGCCCACCACGTCGTAGAGCCCATCGGCACGCCACAATGCCTCGCAATGCACGCGGTGCGGCAGGCGGACCAGGCGGTTGTAGTCGGGAGAATCGGGCGTGTCGCACCAGCCGTCGCGCTGCCCGAGCGGCACGCACGGCACGGCGGCATGCAGCCCGCGCACCCGATCGCCCCGATAGAGCACGCGCCGCAGCACCAGCAATCCCTCGGGAGTGGCGCCATCGCCCTCGCGCTTGTGGGCCCGCACGCCGCGCCGTCCCAGCGCGCAGCGGAACCACTGGCCATGCCATACCAGCCATCCGTCAGGATAGACCTGCGCTTCCGCCACGAGTCCCTCCCGAGATATGCCTCCGGAAAGCCTAGTCTAGCAGATGCCCGAACCGCCGTGCCTTTGTTTCGAGGTAGTGGTCATCAATGCCGTTGGGCGCAAAAACATGGGGCAGACGCTCGGTCACGTCCACCCCGCAGGCCCGCAGCGCCTCCACCTTGTCGGGATTGTTGGTCAGCAGCCGCAGACGCTTGACCCCGAGCGCCTCCAGCATGGTGGCGGCGACGAGGAAGCTGCGCTCGTCCGCCCCCCACCCCAGCGCGCGGTTGGCATCGAGGGTGTCGAGTCCACGGTCCTGCAGCGCATAGGCGCGCAGCTTGTTGACCAGCCCGATCCCGCGCCCCTCCTGGGCGAGATAGAGCAGGATGCCCTCGCCCTCCTCGCCCATGCGCTTGATGGCCCCGCGCAGCTGCTGTCCGCAGTCGCAGCGCAGGCTGCCGAGGACGTCGCCGGTGAAGCATTCGGAATGCATCCGCACCAGCGGCACCGGCGCCTCCTCGGGGCGCCCGACCAGGATGGCCAGATGCTCCACCCCGGATGCGGGAACGCGGAAGGCGACGATGCGGGCATCGGGCGCGTCGGCCAGAGGCACCCGGGCCTCGGCCACACGCATCAGAGTGACGGCGGCGGCGTACGGATATCCCGCCACGTCGGCCTGGCGCACCTCCACCAGGGGCGGCGCGGCGGCCCCGTCGCGTGCGGCGGCACGAAGCGGCGCGGCCAGCACCGCCGGCAGCAGCCGGCCGATCTTGGCCAGGCTCAGCGCCGCCTCGCGGGCCGCGGATTCGTCTCCGGAAGGCTCCGTTGCCACGGCCTCGGGTTCGGCCGGACGGGTCTGTTCCAGCGTCGGATCGGCCAGCCGGCGCAGCGCCTCGGGCGCCAGCAACGCAGCCGGCAGCCGCAAGGGCACCACCGCCGGCATCTCCTCCGGCTCCGGCCGTTTCAGCACCGCCCCGGCCCGAGTCGACGCCAGCAGCAGCACCGGTTCGGCGTCGGCGCTCCGCTGCAGCGCCGCGAGTCCCTGCGTGCCGGCCACCTCCGCGGCCAACAGCACGAGGTCGGCCTCCGCCCCCTGCGTTGCCAGCACCACCGGCATTCCGCGGCGCAGCTCGGCGATGGCGCGATGCACCGCCCGCAGCCGCAGCGCCCCGGTGAGGTCCCCCATGGCACGATCCCCGATAGCATGATCCGGGGGGCCAGCCAGCGAATGCCCCTCTCCTGGGGCCTGTTTTTGCGAACGAAAACTCACGCTGCTGCGCCTTCCGGGGCCGTGGACCTGTCGTTGCCGGCACCCTGTGCCGTCGCGCCTTCTCTGACCGAAATGCGGCCGGTCTGCCAGTCGCCTTTTGTCATTCCTCGCCGGGAACCTCCAGGGCGTCTCTCTCGCAGCCCCCCCAGGATAAAGTGCACAACTTGCGCAACGACAAGGGCGTGTGCACATTGTCGTCATGCGCCAAACCGTTGCCAGCCCGCCGATGCGACCTGGGCCGGGGCGGAAGGGCCATGGGACGGCCATGGCCGGGCCCCTTTGGAGCACGAGGATACGACGATGCCGGGCGAGCGCCCCATCCTGATTGTCGACGACGATGCCGCCCTGCGTGCCATGCTGGCCGAACAACTCGCGGTGGACGGCGAGTTTGCCGTGACCGGAGCCACCAGCGCGGCCGAGGCGGAAACGACCCTGAACGCCCGGGAGGCCCGCTACGACGCGGTGATCCTGGACGTCACCCTCCCCGATGGAGACGGACGCGATTTCTGTACCCGCCTGCGCCGGGCCGGGGTGAAGGTCCCCATCATCATGCTGACCGGCTCGGACGAGGAATCGGACATCGTCCGCGGCCTCGATGCCGGGGCCAACGACTACATCGCCAAGCCGTTCCGCCTGGCCGAGCTGCTGGCCCGCCTGCGCGCCCAGCTGCGCCAGTTCGAGAACAGCGAGGACGCGGTCTTCTCCATCGGCCCCTACACCTTCCGCCCCGCGGCCAAGCTGCTGCTGGAGCCGGTGCGCAACCGCCGCATCCGCCTCACCGAGAAGGAGGCGGCGATCCTCAAGTTCCTCTACCGCTCCGGCTCGCGGCCCGTGGCCCGGCAGGTGCTGCTCAACGAGGTGTGGGGCTACAACTCCGCGGTGACCACCCATACCCTGGAGACCCACATCTACCGCCTGCGCCAGAAGATCGAACCCGACCCCACCAACTCCCGCCTGCTGGTGACGGAAGGCGGCGGCTACCGCCTCGACCCCGACGGGATCAAACCGCAGGCGGCCTGATCCGCGTGCTTCCCCCGCGTGCTTCCCCCATGGGGTTCGGCCCACGGGGTTCGGTTGGGGGGCAAGCCGTGCTAGGGTGCCTCCATGGGATCGGTGGTTGATTTCTACGCCACGCCGCACGGACGCATGGTGGCGCGTCTTCTCGGGGAACGCCTGACGCGCCTGTGGCCCTCGCTGGCCGGCATGGACCTCCTGGGGGTGGGCTATCCCACCCCCTACATGACCGACTGGAGCTGGCGCACCCGGCGCAGCATCGCCCTGGTGCCGCCGCTTCTGCCTGCCGTGCGCTGGCCCGCCGACCGCCCCAACCACGTCTGCGCCGCCTCCGAGGAGGCCCTGCCCTTCCCCGACCTCAGCTTCGACCGCATCCTCGTGGTGCACGCCCTGGAGAACGCCGAAAGCGCCCGCAAGCTGCTGCGCGAACTCTGGCGCGTGCTGCGCGACGACGGCCGCCTGCTGCTGGTCGTCCCCAACCGGCGCGGGATGTGGGCCCATGTGGAGAACACCCCCTTCGGCCAGGGCCAACCCTATTCCTCGGGCCAGATCACCCGCCTGCTCGCCACCTCCCTCTTCCGCGTGGAACGCCGCGAGGCCGCCCTCTTCGTGCCCCCCCTGACGTGGAACCCGCTGGTGGAAAGCGCCGGACTGTGGGAGGCCCTCAGCCGCGCCGTCCTGCCCCCCTGGGTCGCCGGCCTCACCCTCGCCGAGGCCGTCAAGGACATCTACGCGGCCGTCCCCGTCGCCCCGCCCCAGCGCCGCCGCGTCCTCGCCGAGGCCTCCTGAGGCGCGCTCCGGGGCTTGGTCCCGGGAAGACAAAGGTAAGATCTTCTTTTTCCTGAAGGAAAAAGAAGCAAAAAGGACTTTTCCCACTTTGGCTCCGCGGCTGACACAGGCGCGGAGCCTTATGGAATAAAGCTTTCCTGGTTCTCCTTTCTCGAAAGGAGAACACCTTGCCTTGCCTAGCACCTCACCCGACGGGGCCGGGGATCAGATCGCCCGGGCGTGGCGGGTCTGGTCGGGGCGCAGGTAGGTATCGAAGCAGGCGGCGGCGTTGCGCACGAAGGGACGCGCGGCGGGACGCACGGCGATGCGCCGGCCATCCCACTCGAGCAGGCCATCGGCGGCCATCGCGGCCAGGCGCGGTCCGGCCGCGGCGGCGAGCGGAGCCGGGTCGGCGCCGTGGCGGGCGGCCACCTCGGCCAGATCGACCCGTCCGTAGCACATGAGGGTCTCGATGATGTCGCGCCGCAGCCGGTCCTCGTCGGTGATGGCGATGCCGCGGGCGATCGGCAGGCGGCCGGCCCGCACGGCGTCGCGCCAGGCGGGCACGGCGGGCAGGTTCTGCGCATAGCCCTGCGCCAGCGAGCCGATCGAGGAGGCGCCGATCCCCAGCAGGGCGGCGGCGGTATCGGTGGTGTAGCCCTGGAAATTGCGGTGGAGCTGCCCGGCGGCGGCGGCGCGGGTCAGCGGATCGTCGGGCCGCGCGTAGTGGTCGAGGCCGATCGGCACGTAGCCGGCGGCCAGCAGCGCGTCCTCGGTGGCCTGCATCTGCGCCCAGCGCTCCTCCGGGCCGGGCAGGGCCCCCTCGGGCAGCAGCTTCTGGTGGGGGGCCATCCACGGCACGTGGGCGTAGCCGAACACCGCGACGCGGTCGGGGGCGAACTCGCCGCAGAGCGCCACGGTCTCGCGGATGCTGTCGTGGGTCTGGAAGGGCAGGCCGTACATCAGGTCGATGTTGATGCGCCGGATGCCGCGTGCGCGCAGCCCCTCGACGCAGGCGAGGGTCACGGCCCGCGACTGGATGCGGTTGACCGCCTGCTGCACCCGCTCATTGAGGTCCTGCACGCCCAGCGAGGCCCGCGTGCAGCCCATGGCGGCGAGGCCGTCGAGCACGGCGGCATCGACGGTGCGCGGATCGATCTCCACGGCGATCTCGGCATCGGGGCGGAAGGGGAAGCGCGCCCGCAGCGCCGCCATCACGGCGCGCATCTGCGCGGGCGGCATGATGGTGGGGGTGCCGCCGCCCCAGGCGACGTGCTGCACCGCCGGCCGGGCCGGGCCGAGAGCCGCGTCGAGCAGGGCGATCTCGGCGAGCAGGGTCTCGGCGTAGCTCAGCACGGGGCCGTCGTGGTTCACCGCGGTGGTGTGGCAGCCGCAGTAGTGGCAGAGCTCGCGGCAGAAGGGCACGTGCAGATAGAGCGAAAGCGGGGCCGCCGGGTCGAGGGCGGCCAGCCAGCCGCGATAGGTGGCCTCGTCCACGGCGGGAGAGAAGTGCGGCGCGGTGGGATAGCTGGTGTAGCGCGGCACGCGGGTGTCGTAGCGGGCGATGAGGGCGGCGACCTCCTCCGACACGGGCCGTTCCCGATGTTCCTCGGTTTCACTGTTCACAGCTTCGTGCCTCGCGCCATCGTGTTGAGAACTCGGGGGTTTCACCCGATCGGTGTTGATCTGTATCAAAGTCCCACGGGAGCGCGTTTCCTATGCGGGAAAGGCGCGTGTCGCGCAACCAATGCCCTCAACATGGGGAGCGGTCGGCAAGACCGAAAGGAAGCGTTCGGATGAAACATATCGCCTGGGTGGGAGGCTGCCTGGCCGCGCTGCTGATGAGCGGAACGGCCTTGGCACAAAGCACGGACGGGACGGATTCGACCGCCGGCAAGACGGCGGGCAGCCTCATGGTCCGCGGCCGTCTGATCAGCGTCACGCCGCTCAATCTTTCGAGTTCGGTCACGCCGGTGGGCGGGCATGTCGATGCCACCTCGGCGCTGGCCCCGGAAGTGGACTTCTCCTACTTCTTTACCGACCACATCGCGGTGGAGGTGATCGCCGGCACCACCAACCATACCGTCACCGCCACGAAGATCCCGGCGCTGGGCGGCTCCAGCCTGCAGGCCGGCCGCACCTGGGTGCTGCCGCCGACCATCACCGCGCAGTACCACTTCTTCCCGCACGAAAAGATCAGCCCCTATGTGGGCGCCGGCCTGAACTACACGATCTTCTACGACACCGAGGCGCCCGGCTCGGGCTCGCCGGTGTACCACTGGCGCCTGAAGGACAACTGGGGCGTGGCGCTCCAGGCCGGCGTGGACTGGAACGTCACCGGCAACTGGTATCTGAACGTGGACGTCAAGCAGATCTTCCTCGACACCACGGCCAAGCTGGACACCGCACTGGGCCGGGTGAAGGCCAAGACCTCGCTCGACCCGCTGGTGGCGGGCGTCGGCATCGGCTACCGCTTCTGAGGCCCTGCCTTTGGAGGCCAAGGCGGAACCGGAGGCGATTCCCCCGGTTCCGCCGGCCTCTCCCGGCTCGTATAAGGAGCGCCAGTTCCACGAACCGGACATGCAGGCGTGACCCAATCCGATGCGGCATTAGCCGCCCATCTCCCCCGCACCCATCGCCGCACCGTGCTGGTGCTGGGCGACGTGATGCTCGACCGCTACGTCATGGGCGAGGTCAACCGCATCTCCCCCGAGGCCCCGATCCCGGTGCTGCACGCGCAAAGCCGCCGCTCGGTGCTGGGGGGCGCGGGCAACGTGGCGCAGAACGTCGCGGCCCTGGGCGGACGGGCGCTGCTCGCCGGCCTGGTCGGCAAGGATGACGCCGGCGAGGAAGTCCAGCATCTCCTGAT